>NZ_JBNPVS010000024.1:0-147405 GCF_050434225.1 Paraburkholderia sp. GAS32
AGCGGCGCCTGTGGATAACTTCCCCGCTATAAATAAAGGGAAGAGTTGAAGAACAAACCTTCGCAACACGATGCCCGAGGTGCCAAGAATCAACATTTGAACGATCGTGCTTTTATGTTCGGATTTGCTGATGGACGATTGTGATCGCGGCCGGCTACGAGTTTGGAACTTCGCGATGCGTGGGTTGAGGTCTGCCTAACGCTTTGCGCTGAAATCATGACTGTTGAGTCGAACGGGCTGGCCGGGCCGCGCCCGCATTTTTCTTTCAGCGACTGCGACAATTCGATTTCGACCATCAGCGAACGTCCTGAGCATACGACTGGCATCCGCGCCCACTGGTAGCCAGAAATGCACTTCAAGTGCCTCGCGCGTAATCGCACACTCGGCGTCGCCAATCCGGCCGGACAACCGGAACGCAATTGCGCTTCCGTCTGACGACACGCCTGCGGCGAAATCAACAACGTCCATCACACACCTCGTGGATTCATTTGCGAACTTTTGCTGTTCCTCGCCTCTAAATTTACCAGAGCGCGGATGGTCACAGACTGCGGCTGCCAATACAGACTGCGGATTTGGCCGCGCGCACGCGGACGGCAGGCCATCGCCCCGGCCCTCTGCAGACCGGGTTTGACGTTTGTGGGTTACGGTTTCGTGCAAGACGGTTAGTTGCATTGATGGAATTGAGAAAGACGTGGAACGGTGAGCTCTTCCGGGAGGCACTCACTGGTTGATGTTCGTTTGCATGACTCAAGGAACTGGCGAATAAGGACGGAAAGACACGTTCGCGGTGTGGCAGAATTCTCCCCACCGTGCGGCAGCCGCAGCACGCCCGCCCCGGCCGGCAGCCGACAGTGAACTGAGGGATGACCGAACCGACCGTCGACACACCGATCCGCGATGCCATTTTCGAGCACGAGATGTTCGGAGCAGGAAACACCAACTCCGGGTATCTGCTTGAAGGTATCCGCCACGTGGAAGCGACCTGGGTCTTCAGCCCCGCGGAGCTTGCGGACGAACTGAGCTGCATGGCGGAGGAAGGTCTCGTGCTGCGACGAGACGGTTTCGGCGGCGATATTCGCGAGTACTGGGAGGCGACCCGCGCTGGGCAGATAGCCCGGGAGTTGCGCTGGCAGCAATGCAAACGGCGCCATCCGGCACTGGTGTCGCGAACCGCCCCTGTGGAGGACCTCGTCATCGCAGTTATCGCGAGCGGTGGGGACGACTGCGACACGCTGGCCAGTGGCGGTCTCGTCGCGGGGGCCTTGGGGATTTACCTGTCCCGCTTAGGTGAGACGGTTTGCAGCACCACACTCGATGCCCTGGTCGTGCGGGGCCTGGTTCGCCGCGATGACGAGGATCTACTCGGCTGGCCATTCCGGTTGATGCTCACAGCGGACGGGCGGCGCCTGTATGCGCACGACGTGGTCCCGCGGCTGGGCCTGCAGCCTCCGGCGACTATCCTCGCGCCAATCGAACCCCAGCGGCTGCCGTTCGACAATCTCGGCCTCGACCCGACGCTCGCCGACAATTTGCGATATCGATGGGAGGAGGCCGGGCGATGTGCCGGAGCTCGTGCGTGGCTCGCCGCCACCGCATTGTATGCGTCGATTCTTGAGGTGGTTTTACCGGACTGGTTGGGACGGGACATTGAGCGAGCCAACGCGGCACGTGCGGCGCCGCAGGACAGGCAGCAGCGGGTGCTGCCGCTGGCGGACTGGTCACTTGCTGCGCTGATCAAGGTCACTACCGAACTCGGGTACATTGATGAAAGTCTCGGGCGCCATGCGCAAGCATTGCGCGAGTCGCGCAATCTGATTCATCCAGACCGCCAGATCCGCGAGCGCAGCACACCCGACGGCGACCTCGCTGCGATCTCCCATCGCGTCGCGCGAGCCGTGCTCGATGCGCTTGCCCGTGCAACGCCGGCACGCGGCGCTCCACTCAGCACAAAAGACTTCCCATGACGGAATAGGCAATCATCCGGCTCTCCATCGAGCGTCTTCGATACAGCGCAAGCTAACGTGAACATGCTACGTGCCCCCACCTCGATCAGTGGCGGCGATTACGCTGCGCTGTTCGGAGCGAGTCCTCGGCGATGCGAAAACCGGATATTACAACGTAGCCTCTACAAGTCGAAAATTCGCTCACTTTAATTATGTCAAATTCAGACGAGCTATCCTTTCGGGACCATCCCGCTCCGCGTAGCAAAACAGGACCTGCGCTATGCGCTCGTTTCGTCGACTTGGATATCCCGCTGCGCGTCCTATACTGAAAGGGAGCCGCGCGGAAGCCGGCCCCTGAAGCAGAAGCGGACGAGAAATCGTTCATTGGGGCGCGGTAGCGGGGCCACGGAAACGCCTGTGTGAAAAGCGCAGGCGTTTTCTTTTGCGGCCCCGATGACGACCACAGACTCGCCGTTTTTCGCTTTACACGGAAAGCATGTTTGCTAACGATATGAGCTCCCGTAGTTCGTCATATGTACGCTCTTTCCGCGATCCGTACGAACGCCTACGGCTCGGCGCGGCTTCGCCGATCGACAAACTTGTGCAGAGCGAGTGCCCAGCCAATTAACTCCCTGTCCGTTCCGGGCTTCCCGACCAGTTGCACACCGAGCGGCAGGCCATCCTCGCTCAACGCGGTGGGCAAATGAATGCACGGCCAGCCCAGCAGGGACCACGCTTTATTGAAGGCCGCGGTTCCAGTCGATTCAAGCCCTCTGGGAGCCGGACCCAAAGCGCTCGACGTCAGGACGACGTCCGCATCGCCGAAGTGATCCGTCCAACGCAAACGCTGCGTGTGTTGCCACGCCTTCATCTCGCGATAAGTCTGCGCCGGCATCGCCAGTCCCTGGTCGATAGCCTCACGCAACGGCCGGCTCAATTGCGCTGCGTGCTCCGAGGCCACCGGCAAGAGGCTGCGCGCCAGTTCGTAACGCATGATCACCGAATGCGCTTCGAGAAATCTGGTTGGGTCGGTTAATTCAGGGACCGGTTCGATCGTCGACAGATCGCGAAGCGCAATCCTCGCATCTTCGAGAGCAGCCTGTGCAGCCTGTTCCAGTACATGGCCGGGATTGCCGGGCAAAAATCCGATCTTTACGGTCCGCATATGTTCAGTTGAGTACAACGGAGATGGTGCATCGGGGAGCATGACTTCCGCGACCCGCGCCACGTCACCCACATCGGCGCAGTACCAGCCGATCACATCCAGCGACTCGCACATTATTTTCGTACCGTCGCGGCCGAGCGCCCCGAAACTCGGTTTGAAGCCAACGACACCGCAAAACGCCGCCGGCCGGATCATCGATCCGCCAGTTTGCGTGCCCAATGCCATTGGCACCATGCCTGCGGCTACGGCAGCGGCCGAACCGCTCGATGAACCTCCCGGCGTATGCTGGCGGTTTGCCGGATTGCGTGTGGGTCCCGGCGTCATATAAGCGAATTCGGCCGTCACCGTCTTGCCGACCGGTACCGCCCCGGCTCGCCGTAACAAGGCGACGCAGGATGCATCGAATTGGGACGGCGAGGTGTTGCAGGCCTCGGAACCGCATCGGGTCGGCATGCCGGCCACGTCGATGATGTCCTTCACGCCGAATGGAACACCCGCCAGCGGACCGGACGCGGTCCGCGCGGACTCGCCAATGAGGTCGCCCGCAGACGCGAGGTGCGACCATGCGTACAACTCTGGTTCCCGCCGTGCAATGACCGTAAGCGCATGGCGCACTGCATCGAGTGAATCGTCGACCCCGGTTTGCACCCGCCGGGAAATCTCGACGACGGAATAGGAATCTGCTGCTGTTTTCATTCCGGGATCGCCAATAGTTGGCCGTGTTGCACTTTCTTCAACTCCGCCCTGCCACGCTGAAAGGATGTTCCTGCAACCAGTGATTCGCGATATCGATGCGGCGACACATCCACACATCCTCCCGGCGCGCGAGGCTATCGAGCAAACGCTCGAGTCCCGCGGCACGGCCAGGATGGCCGATCAAACGCATGTGCAGCCCGATAGACATCATCTTCGGCGCATGAGCGCCTTCGCGACACAGCATCTCGACCGCGTCGTTGACGAACGTGTGAAAGTCGTCCCCGGTTGCCATCGCGCCGCGCGCGAATTTGACGTCGTTATTTGTCAGGCTATACGGAATCACCAGATGCGGCTGCTGTTGCACCGTCGTCCAGTACGGGAGCTCGTCGTTATACGCGTCGGAATCGTAGATGAATCCGCCATGCTCAACCAGCAACCTGCGAGTATGAACGGTCGGCGCATAACGGCAATA
Organism: Paraburkholderia sp. GAS32; assembly: GCF_050434225.1. Classification (NCBI taxonomy): domain Bacteria; kingdom Pseudomonadati; phylum Pseudomonadota; class Betaproteobacteria; order Burkholderiales; family Burkholderiaceae; genus Paraburkholderia; species Paraburkholderia sp. GAS32. The sequence goes on from NZ_JBNPVS010000024.1 coordinate 4,277, forward strand.
CCAACCCGCTGGGGGCCGTCCCGTGGTGCGAGTAATAGACTCGAAGGCACGCCTGATTTCCTGGGCTTCCTGCTCTTCAGTGAGATTTTGCGCCCTCACCCAGCGCCGACCGTGACTGCAAACATCAATGTCGCCATCGCGGATCACCTGCGCGAATTCCTGATTGCGCTCCAGCGCCTGCGCGCAGGCGAACGCGGTGGCGGGCAAACTGCGCTCCTCAAGCAGGCGCAGCACGCGCCAGATACCCACCCGGCTGCCATACTCGAACATCGACTCGGCAGCGAGATCGCGGCCTTCGAAACCGCCCGCCCCTCCTTCGGCCAGGCCACTTTCAGAGTCACCGTCGCCATCAGGGAAGGAGGCTTCCGCGCCTTCCTCATAGTTGATGACTATATTGACTGCGAGTCGGGCGTCGTTGGGCCACCGGGGGTTGGGCGGCCGGCGTCCATAGCCCGTGAAGTTCCGTTCGAGGTGATCGTATTTGCCGTCCATTGCGTGCTCCTGCTCTAAAGCGCGACCATAACAGGCTCGGCCAGCCTCGTTACGACGGTGTCATCGCTGCGGCCGCTGTCTGCCATGATCACCGCTACCTCATTGACGTCGTCGAGCGACGTAAACGCGAAGTGCCAGACCGAGCGTCGATAGCACACTCCCTGGCCGCCGTCACTGGTAAAAGCGGAGAGCGTGGCGAGGTCGGGAAGGCCGTCTTCGCCGGGTAGTGCAACCGCGATCAGGTATGGAACCTCGCGCATCGGAATGAAGGTCTGATGCGAGTGCGGATGGCACTCCATCGTATCGATTGTGATTGACCGAGTGCGGCTAGGCTGCAAGCGGTTAATCCACAAACGTGGCGTAGTACCAGCGTCGAGTCCGGCAAACGGCATTGAAAAATCGCGCCGTCGCTGTTCAGTCTTGTTCTCGAGAACTTCGCCATATGGCTCGAACACGTTCGCGCTTAATGGCTTTACATTGATGTACGGTGCTGCGCCTGCCGTCGTCATATCAAACTGCCTTCCCTAAAGCACGTCGCGATGTAGTGAACATCGGTGTGCGACTGAAGAGTACCGTTAGCACGGTTCCCAAGATTAAAAAACCCGCGAAAATCGACGCCGGTAGAGCGAATCCACCACTGACCTGACGACTCCACCCCAGCAGACTGGGCGCGATCACACCAGACAGGTTAGCCAATGAATTAATGACACCAATTGCCACGGCTGCCGCTGTACCGGTCATCAATTCGGAAGGCAGTGTCCATAGCAGCGCGTTGGAAGCATAGACGCCCATCGCCGCCAAGCAGAGAGCGATCATGGCGGCCCAGTGTACGGGCAACAGGAACGCGAGAGCAATGAAACCGAGCGCACCGAACAGCGTCGCCGTGGCCAGATGCGCGACGCGTTCGCGATGGAGATCGGAATGGCGCGCCCATGACACCATTGCAATCACGCCCGAAAGATACGGTACGGCGCTCAGAAAACCAACTGCCGTATTGCTATAGCCAAAACTCTTGATGATCTGCGGCAGGAAGAACGCGATGCCGGTCGTGCCAAATACGATGCAAAACAGCGTGCCGGCAAGCAGCAGGACAGCGCGGTTCGCGAACGCCGCTGACAACGGATAGCGCGCCTCCGACTCGAGCGCGCGACGCTCGCTCTCGAGCATGCGTTCCAACCTGTCCTTGTCGTCAGGGCTCAGCCACGTCACGTCCGCAGGGTGATCGGCCAGCCACCATAGACAACCGATGCCGAGTACTACCGCGGGGATGGCTTCCAGTAGAAACATCCATTGCCAGCCGCGCAGGCCAGACACGCCGTTCATGCCATCGAGGATCAGCCCGGAAATCGGACCACCGATCAGGCCCGACAGTGGGATTGCAACGATGAAAATGCCTGTGACCCGTCCCCGGTAACTCGCGGTGAACCATCGGCTCAGGTAAACCACAATGCCCGGAAAGAAACCTGCTTCTGCCATGCCAAGCAGGAAGCGCAGTACATAGAAGCTTTTCTCGCCCGATACGAACATCATGGCGCCGGAGACCAGCCCCCAGGTCACCAGGATGCGTGCGATCCATCTTCTTGGGCCGACCTTCGAGAGTACGAAGTTGCTTGGCACCTCGAACAGAAAATAGCTGACGAAAAACGCACTCGCCCCGATTCCGTAAGCAACGCTCGACAGCCCGACGTCCGCGTTCATCTGCAGCGACGCGAAGGCGATATTGACCCGGTCGACGAACGCGACGAAGTAAAGCAGCATCAGGAAAGGCAGGATTCTCCATGCCACCTTTGTCATGACGGCTTGTTCGACACCTGAAACGTTGGCGCTTGCGACTGTATTCATGGGGGTGTCTCGTTCTGAGGGGTTGTGCCGTCACGGCGCGCATCCGGTCTTCCGTATGCGGGAACTGACATTATCGAAAGCGGCCTTACAATAATCAACTATTGAAAATTATTCACCCCGTATAAGAAAAGGTTATCGTGAACACGAGACTGCTGGGTATCTTCAGGACCGTCATGACGTCGCAGACCACGGTCGGTGCTAGCCGCGTGCTCGGGATCTCGCAGCCGGCTGTCAGCACTGCGCTCGGCCAACTTGAGTCAGAACTTGGCTTCCCACTCTTCAATCGCGTCGGGAACCGGCTGGTCCCGCGCGAGGAAGCCAAGCTGCTGTTCAGCGCGTCGGAAGCCATGTTCATGTATTCCGAGGCGCTCGACCAGACCGTCGAGGACATCAAGGAGAACCGCCTCGGACATGTGCGCGTGAGCGCCACGCCGCAGCTCGGTCACTCGATACTTCCGCAGGCAATTCAGCGTTTCATGATCGGCAAACCTGACGTGAAGGTGTTTTGCGACGTCGTCGATTCATTCAAGGTGATCGAAAGCGTCGAAGCGCTGGCGGCCGATTTCGGCCTGGCCATGGCGCTCGAACCCGAGCTTGACCAGTCGCTGAAGATGGTGAAGATCGCGTCTATCGAGATGGTTTGCGTCGTGCCTCATGGACATCCGCTTGCACGGCGCAAGCGTGTCAGGCCGGCCGATCTCGAGCCGTATCCGCTGATCGGTCTGTCGAGTCTGGCGCGCGTCAGCACGCTGATTGCCGCGGCATTCCGCGACGCCGGTGTGCCGTACAGGGTGGCTGTCGAGACACGCTATTCGGAAACCGCGTGCAGGCTGGTAGGCGCCGGCGCCGGTGTCGCGGTGGTCGACGCACTGTCGGCCATCGCACATACCGGTCAGCAGCAGATTGTCGCTTTGCCGTTTCGGCCGAAGAGCACGATCGACGCCTGGGCGATTTCCTCGAAAGACCGCCCGCTGACGCGACTCGCGGAAGCGTTGCTGGTTGAAACACATGATGCGATGAAGGCTCTTCGCCCATAGAGCCCGTTAAACCGGTTGCGTCGCAGTAAGAGATGGACGGTAGAATTCCGGCGATGCGAAGTCGCCGATGAGAGAATCGATGAAGACGCTGAACCCGGCGTTCGCCAAGGTAGCCAACCGGTCTCACAATACATTTTGTTATCCGTATCAATCTCACATAAAAGAAATTATCAACATCATTGGTGTAGTAGCTTTATAGATGGAATGGTCGCCTCCCGCCTTAGCGGTCGTTCAGACGCCGCAGCAAGCCTGGCGACGGCGTCGAGCCCGAGTATCGTTTCCGTTGCGACATCCCGTTAAGGAGAAAGCTGATGGAACCCACGACCATTGCCATTGACCTGGCCAAGAGCGTCTTCCAGGTGCATTTCGTTGAACCTGATACCGGCGCGATTCACAGCAAGGTGCTGAAACGTGCCCAGCTCAAGCCGTTCTTCGCCAAACGTGCCCGATGCCGGATTGTCATGGAAGCCTGCGGGAGCGCCCATCATTGGGCCCGGCAGCTGTCTACGCTCGGTCACGATGTCCGGCTGATCGCAGCGCAATTCGTCCGTCCGTTCGTCAAATCGAACAAGAATGATGCCGCAGACGCTGCAGCGATCTGGGAGGCCGCCCAGCGACCCGGCATGCGGTTCGTCGCCGTCAAGACGGAAGATCAGCAGGCGATGCTCGCACTGCACCGGATGCGCCAGCAACTGGTCCGATTCCGCGTGATGCAGGTCAACCAGTTGCGCGGGCTGCTATATGAGTTTGGCGTAATCCTGCCGCAAGGTCGGCGCGCGGCGGTTGACGCCGCCAAAACATCACTTGCATCCATGGCCGACCAATTGCCAGCGATGCTGACAGACAGTCTGCAAGACCAGCTATCGCGGCTGTTGGCACTCGACGAGCAGATCCTGCGAATCGAGCAACGCATTACCGAATGGCGTCGGGGTGACGAAGCATGCCGTCGCATCTCCGAGATTCCCGGTGTGGGTCTGTTGACTGCGACGCCTGCAGTTGCTGTCATAGGCAACGCACACGCATTCAGGTCAGGGCGCGAATTCGCCGCCTACCTCGGGCTGGTACCCCGACAAAACAGCTCAGGTGGCAAAGTGAGGCTGGGTGGCATCAGCAAACGCGGCGACGTCTAGTTGCGCACCCTGCTCATTCACGGCGCCCGATCGGTTATATCGAGTTCCAAGCGTTTGCCGGAGCATCTGAGAGGCATGCTTGCACGACGGCCGACGAACGTGGTCGCCGTTGCCCTGGCAAACAAGGCGGCTCGAACTATCTGGGCGTTGCTGGCATACGGTCGAACGTATGAGAGTCCGATGTCGGCACCAGCCTGATACAGCATCGCAGTCCGATACAACCCCACTCCAGGCTGCATAGGTGATATTGAGCGATGGCAAGACAGGTTGGACCGCGCAAGGACAAACCTGAGACATTTCTCGGACCTCGAGTCCGCTGTTTAGATTAGGATCCTTGCGGCGAAATCCATCGGGGCCGGCGGGCATGTCCCGTGATTCAAGTCCGGATATAAGTCCGCAACCACCCTCCTCGCCGCATGCAGTATCTCCTTGCAAATGGGAGGCGACCATATAAGAAATGTCGTGTTTGGACCTCGGTATGCTTGCCGGTTCCTCGTGGGACTGCGGAGCCGGCGATGCATGCAGCTGCACTGGTGACATTGAACATGCGCGAACTCGACCGTCTGAAGGTCATCCAGGCCATTGTTGACATGGGACTCAAGCCGGTTCGCTCGGCCGAACGTCTGGGCTTGACCGTGCGTCAGGTTGAGCGCCTGGTGATCCGCTATCAGGAATCCGGTGCGGTGGGACTGAGTTCGCGCAAGCGTGGCCGGCAAGGTAACCGGCGTCTGGACGAGAGTCTGACCCAGCGGGCTCCGGCGATCATCCGCGAACGCTACGGCGACTTTCGGCCGACGCTGGCCGCTTGATCCTTACCGCGACAAAGCCCTTCTAACGCATTTCCGCGTATCCGTTGTTCAACACCACGACGTCGCGCTCCGTTACGCGCGAGCGGAAGTGGGCAGCATTGCCGCTACGCCATACTTCGGTGCGAATCGTCTCTCCCGGGAACACTGGCGCAGTAAAGCGTGCCCGGAACAACGCAAGGCGAGTCGGATCACCGTCGCAAGTTGTTCTGATCACTGAATGTGCTGCGACTCCCCACGTTGCAAGACCATGCAGAATCGGGCGCTCGAATCCGGCGTTTCGCGCCACTTCGGGATCGACGTGCAGCGGATTGTCGTCGCCTGAGAGGCGATAGATGTGCGCCATTTCAGGGCGCGTTGGCAAGTCAAACACCGCGTCCGGCGCCCGTTCTGGAACGGGCGGTGGTGACGTGGGCGCCTCGTCGCTGGGTGCGCCTGACAAGCTATAGCCACCGTCGCCACGACAGAAATTGAGCTGTTCAATCGTCGCCAGCAGCTCGCCAGTCGTCTTGTCCGTGACCCGGCGCTCAATCAGGACGAGTGCGCCTTTGTCGGCGCCCTTGTCCACAATGCGCGCGACTCTGGAGCGCCCGATGATGGTCGCAGAGGGCGGTAGCGGCTTGTGAATATAGAGCGTCTGTTCGCCATGAAGCATCCTGACCCAATCGATTCCACTCCGCGGATCTCTGGCCCAGACTCCCGGATATCCGAGCACGACCGCAAAGGTTGGCGTGACGCGCAAATCTTTTTCGTAGACGAACGGTAGCTCGTTGGGATCGAGCGGATCCCAACCGTAGCCGACACCGAGCTGGTAGAGCATCACGTCGCGCGCCGTGTAATGCTGCTCGATGTCCTCAAACGGCCAGTTTTTCAATGTGTCGTAGTTGATCGTCATTGTCAGTCTCTTGCGTCATGAGGTCAGCCTCAGCCACCGCCTCTGATCGAGTCGGCCGCGGGCATGCGGTTTCCGAAGAAGTCTTCGTGTTGGCGATCCCAACCGTCAGGGACGCTCGAAAATCGCTGCGATGCCCTGTCCACCGCCGATGCACATCGTCTCCAGGCCATACCGGCCCTTGCGTCGCTGCAGTTCATAGAGCAGCGTAGCGAGCATGCGCACGCCCGTTGCGCCGATCGGATGACCGAGCGAGATCCCCGAGCCGTTCACGTTCAACCGAGAGTGGTCGTCCCAACCCCAGCCCTTGAGCACCGCAAGCACCTGGCACGCGAACGCCTCGTTCACCTCGACGAGATCGAGCTGATCGAACGTGAGGCCTGTCTTGCGCAGCAGTTTCTGCGCGGCAGGCACGGGGCCAATGCCCATCGTCGCGGGTTCACAACCGGCAGCCGCCCAACCCGTCAGATACGCGAGCGGCTCGAGGTCCAGTTCCGCAAGCTTGTCCTCGGCGACAATCAGGCACGCTGCCGCCGCGTCGTTTTGCTGGCTGGCGTTGCCCGCCGTCACGGTGCCGTTCTTCATCAGCGCGCGCAGCTTGCCGAGCGATTCGGGGCTGGCGTCCACGCGCACGCCTTCGTCACGCGTGAACAGCACCGGGTCGCCCTTGCGCTGCGGCACGCTGACGGGCACGACTTCATCGTCGAAACGGCCCGACGCCCAGGCATCAGCGGCGCGCTGGTGGCTTCGAACTGCGAATTCATCAGCCTGCTCGCGTGTGATGCCATATTCGCGCGCGAGATTCTCGGCCGTCTCGATCATGCCGGAGATATAGCCGAACCTTGCCTCCGGCTGCGAGCGCTCGCGGCCTCGTTCGAGCCGGTCGTGCAGCTTGACCGACCCCGAGCGCGAGCCCCAGCGCATGTCCGTGGTGTAGTACTCGATGTTGCTCATGCTCTCGACACCGCCCGCCACGACAACATCGGCGGCGCCGCTTTGTACCATCATCGCTGCCGTCACGACGGCCTGAAGCCCGCCACCACAGCGGCGATCGAGCTGCATGCCTGGCACCTCGACAGGCAGGCCCGCTTCCAATGCTACCCAGCGCCCGATGCAGGGCGTCTCGCTGTTCGCGTACGACTGCGCGAATACGACGTCCTCGATGCGTGCGGGATCAATCTGGCTGCGTTCAAGCGTCGCCTTGATGACCGTGGCCGCCAGTGCCTCGACAGGCACCGAACGCAGGCTGCCGCCAAAGGTGCCGACGGGCGTTCGCACGGGTGCAACGATTGCTGCTCGTCTCATGTTGAATTCCTTTTGATATCCAGTCGGTGTCAGAAGCGCAGCCCCCCGCGTGCCGCTTCTTCCTCAAGCGCCGCGCGCGACTCGGGCGCCGCGATATCCAGCATCCTGCGCACACGCTGACGCAATGTCAGACCGCGCAGATCGGCATAGCCATGCTCGGTGACGATCAAGCCGGCATCGGCGCGCGGCGTGCTCGCCGGTCCCGAGAGCTTGGCGACGATCCGGCTCGAGCCGCGCGCGCTAGCGGACAACGCGACGAGTGGCACGCCGCCATGCGAGCGCGCTGCTCCGCGCATAAAATCGATCGCGCCGCCTACCGCGCCGATGTAGCGCCCCGCTACCATTTCGGCGTTGACCTGTCCGGTCAGATCGACCTCGATCGCGGCGTTGACCGCGACGAAGCGGTCGATGCGGCCCAGCACATTGATGTCGTGCGTGTACGCCGTCGGGCGGAACTGCACTGCGCGATTGCGATGTGCGAATGAGTAGACGCGCCGCGAGCCCATCATCGTTCCGGCGATCGTAATTCCGGTGTCCTCGCGCTTTCGTGCATTGGTCACGACGCCGCGCTCGCACAGGTCGACCACCGCGTCGCCGATCGTGCCGCTGTGGATGCCGAGGTCGCGGCGGTCCGTCAGTTGTGCGAGGATTGCTTCGGGCAACGCACCGATGCCGCATTGAAGCGTCGCGCCATCTTCGACAAGCGATGCCGCATGCCGCGCAATGCGGACCTCGGTGTCGCCGACGCTCGAACGTGAGCGCTCGAGCGGCGCGCGATGCGTCGGCACGAGCACGTCGAAATCGCCGGCCTCCAGTACGGGTAAGCCATACGTACAAGGCGCCGCCGCATTGACTTCCGCTATAACGACACGTGCGCTCCGCACGAGAGGCACCAGATACTCATACGCGACCGACAGGCTGTAACCACCGTCCTCGGCGGGCGCGACCTGCAGCAACAACACATCAACCCGGTTCGGACCTTCGGCGAGAGCCCGTGCGAACTGCGAGTAGTGGATCGGCAACACGTCGAGCACGCCCGCGTCAGCGAGAGATCGGTTCGCACCGGACCCGCAATATGAAACGAAGTCGATCACATCAGCATGCTCAGGCGAGAACGTGTCGGACCAGAGCGCGCCGACCATTGCCGTGAATCTGCCACCCACGGTATGACGTTGAGCAGCGAGCGCCTCCGTCAGCGTGCACGGCTCACCGCCGCACTGGCCCCACGCGACGACATCGCCGGGTTGCACGTGGCCGGCGATCTCGAACGCCGATGCATCGACCGTCAGTGCAGCGCGCCCGCTCACACTGGATCCCAGCTGAAAACATCCGCCGATACGTCAAGCGAATGAAAGCTCGAACGCAATGCCGGCATTGCATGCTCGGCAATAGTTTCCGGCGTCCAGCCTTCGCTGCGATGCACCGAACGCACAGGACGAGGCTGGCTCATCACGAAGATCTCGTTGTTGCGCACCGCGAATATCTGGCCGTTGACGTCTTTTGCAGCATCACTGCCGAGATAGACCGCGAGCGGCGCGATCTTCGCGGGCGTCATCTGCTTGATCTTCTCGACGCGCGCCTCCTGCTCCGGCGTGTCGACCTTGATTGAGCTGATCATGCGGCTCCACGCGAACGGCGCGATGCAATTCGAACGTACGCCGTACTTCTGCAAATCGAGCGCGATCGATTTCGACAGACCGGCAATACCCAGTTTCGCTGAGCTGTAGTTGGCCTGCGCGAGATTGCCGATGAGGCCGGAGGTCGACGTCATATGCACGAACGCGCCGCTGCCTTGCTCCCTGAAATGATCGACGGCTGCACGCGACACGTAGTACGTACCATACAGATGCACCTTCAGCACTGCGTCCCACTCTTCTTCGGACATCTTGTGAAAGAAGCGGTCGCGCAGAATGCCCGCGTTGTTCACCACGCAATCGATACGGCCGAACGTATCGAGCGCATGCTGGACGATGCGTGCAGCGCCCGCTGGATCCGCGACACTATCCGTGTTCGCCACTGCTTCACCGCCGAATGCCGCGATTTCCATCACCACCTGCTGCGCGGGGCCGCTACTCTGTCCATCTCCCGCTAGCGAGGCACCGACGTCGTTAATCACGACTTTCGCGCCCTCTCGCGCCATCAGCAACGCGATGTCGCGCCCGATGCCGCCGCCCGAGCCCGTCACGACCACGACCTTACCGTTCATCATCCTTTGTTCCATCACCATTGCCACTCCGTATCATTCGAATCTGCGATTGCACGCGTCACGCCGCGTGCGTGTTGGACGTCGTCCCTCATCGACCACGTGAGCGCCGGATACCACGCAAACTTCGCGACCCGCGACGCCGGGCAGCCGAAATGCGCCGCAAAGGCGTCGTTCATCCGCGTTGCCGATGTAAAACCAAACCGGCCTGCGAGCGCCGCCAGGTTGTTGCGCGCCCGAGGCTGTGCGAGCAACGCGAGCAACGCACGCATCAGTCGCTGCTCGCGCACGATCGCCGTCAACGCATGGTTTTCGCGGAACAGTTGCGCTTTCAGGTTTTGCGCGTTCAACTCCATCCGCTGTGCCGCAAGTGCCACTGACCAGTCTGAAGCGGGCTCGCGAAAGACGGCGAGCGCAACGCGTGCGGCTAACGCCTCGTCGGCGACAGGACTTTTCTCATCGTGAAGCAGCAGATGAAGCTCGTATCCAACACGCGGATCAATCGCCGTCGTGCCGTCGTAGTGCACCGTGCGATACGGCTCGACAGACACGCTCCTGCCCTGCTCCAGCGTTCCCTCACGACGCCCGGACGCGAACCGGTGTCGCCCCCTGCGAGCGATCATCTGCATCCCGAAAGGCAACCGCAGGTTCCGGATGCGAAGTACACACGCGTCGCCAGCTACGAAGTTGCGTTCGCGGCACAACACATCGCCGTCCGTTATGGTCCAGGTGTCGGCAAGAGTTATCATCTGAACGCTTGTTGCATCTCGCTGCCCTCGTCAGCCGCAAGTCCAAAAACGTCTGAGCGCTGCCCTGCTGGATAGCTGTTGAAGACCGATTCAGCTTCCTTTGGATGAACCTGGCAGCCTGAACGCACGATAGGATCACGAGTACGTCCGACGATATTCAGGGCGCCGTCCGGTCCGAGTCGCGCAAGGTCACCGCTAATGAACCACCCGTCCGGACGGAGCACTTCTGCCGTCATTTTTGGAGCACCGTAATAGCCGCGCATCACTCCCGGCCCACGCACCCACAATTGCCCCACAACTCCCGGCGACACAGCCGCGCCGTCAGGTCCTGTGATGCGTATTTCGGCATCTGTGACGACCTCCCCGCACGCCTCATCAGCTCGCGGTCGCTTCATTCCAGTCATCGCCACAAACCCAGAATATTCAGTGATGCCGTAACCCTGATGCAGGGGCAGACCAAATCGCTCTTCCACATTTCGCTTGAGGATCACGTTAAGTGGACCGCCAATCACACACAAATAGCGCAGCCGTTTCGAAACGTACGAAGCATCATGGTCGTGTGAAAAAGCGACCAGCTGCTCGAACATCCTGGGCGCCCCCTGAACGATGGTGATTGCCTCGCATCGCAGAGCGGCACAGACTTCCGCCGCCTTGAAGCGTGTAGGCAGATAAATGCTCGCGCCCGCGTGGAATGTCGCAAGGACTGACGTCGCCAGGCCGAAAATGTTCGACATGTGCATGACTGTGTACACGCAATCATCACGACCCATATTGGACGCGTCTGCGGATACCCGCGCCGAATGCATCAATCCGCGATGCGTAACCATCGCGCATTTGGGGTGCGCTGTGGCGCCGGACGTATAAACCAGCGCCGCAACATCGCGCGCAATCGCTTCAGGTTCAGGAGCACTAACATCGTCGACCAACACCGCCATCAGTAATCCCAGCCCGGCGGGCGAAACTTCCATGGCACGATTCCGGATACCGTGTCGGAGCGCGTCCGGAGAAGCCGCATGCGTGAACAGCATCAGGCGCGGCCTACTAATCGCCCTTATCACTTCGACTTCCTGACCCGACAACTTCGCACTAACGACTACGGGCCACGCGCCGATTTCGGTTAGTGCAAACAGCAGCGTAACCACAGCGAGACAGTTCTCCGCAACGATCAGCACCCGCTCTCCAGACTTGACTCCCTGCGAACGGAGGTACGTCTGCGCCGCCTCCACGTTCGACCAAAGGGCAGCAAAAGTAACGACGCGGTCGTTTTCGTAGACGGCAACCTTGTGAGGCGTCGCTCGTGCCCAGTGGGCGACCACGTCACTGATCCGCGTTGCCGAAGAATGATCAAATGGCATTTCATCCAACCATGTGGTAGACGCGACCCGGGCGACTGACGGAATCCCGCCGCGATGTATGACAGTGTGCTAGATACGGTTGGCAACGGCTATTCGTATTCCGGGAAGCCGGAATTCGGATTTCACGAACCCCAAAACGTTTGGCGAGCGGATGCCGACAGCGGACGGGAATGCTTCGTTATCGCCACGATCCCGCGTATGTGACCGGGCCCTGTTGGACGAACAGGCAAGCAGCGGCACTGCAGCAATAGCGCGGGAGGTGCCCTGAAGGGCGGCATCAGACCACCGCATGTCCGCGCTTCGTCGTATCGACCACCTCGACGCATCTCGCCTTTCAGCGCTCACCCACCAACCGCGTCCGAGCGTCAGCTGCCGATACCCATCAGCTACTCGCCGTCGCCCGTGACGACGATCATAGGCATTCCTCCGCGGTCGACACCACGTCCTCGATATCCGAATCGTCAATCGGTGACATCGCGCGCGGCATCTTTGCGCGGCGCCTCCACGCAGGATCGTGCTCGCGCTGCCCGATAACCGGCGCATACCCGCGGCTGTGCGCTGCGTCGTGGATCTGCTCGTCAGCCAGATCACAGACGCCGTACGCGCCGGCACATGCTATCCGTCTCGTCTGCGAGCAGAAGAGACGGATAGCACTCGACGAGCAGTCCACAAGAGAAGAAATCCCCATTCGCAATAGGATCGCCCTATGACTGGCACATGAAACTGGTATTTCCGCGGCGCGCGGCGTCCACTTATAGTCTCCTGACCAAAAATCAATTCCCTGATCACCCAGCGACGGAGACAAGCATGACCGACCAGCTCGCAGCATCCGAAGCGCATATGGAACAACCCACCGGAAGCGTTGCCGATATCGCCGTATCGACGTCGGCTGCAGCGCTCAGCGCCACGCTGGATCATGACACCCCGCCTCGCGACGGCGATCCACTTCCGCTTCTCTGGCACTGGATTTTCTTCAGGCCGACCGCTGCGCAATCGCTGATTGTCGAAGACGGTCATCCGCAGAAAGGCGGCTTTCTGCCCGATCTCGGCCTGCCGCGCCGAATGTGGGCGGGGGGGCGTCTGCGCTTCCGCGCGCCGCTGATCGTCGGCGAGCCCATCACACGCGAGTCGCGCATCCGGAATGTAAGCGAGAAACATGGCCGAAGCGGTAAGCTCGGCTTCGTTACGGTGGACCATCGGATCCGCTGCGCGGACACGCTCGCCGTCGAAGAAGAACAGGACATCGTGTACCGCGAGCCGGCCACGCCCGGCACGCCTGCGCCGCCGCAAATGGTAGCGCCCATCGATGAACAGTGGCACAAGGAAATCCGTCCCACCGAAACGCTGTTGTTCCGCTATTCCGCGCTGACGTTCAATACGCACCGCATTCACTACGACAAGACATACGCGACGGGGACGGAAGGCTATCCGAATCTGGTTGTGCATGGCCCGCTGATCGCCACGCTGCTGATGGACTTGTTGCGCACGCAATGTCCCGACGCCGCCGTGCTCGACTTCTCGTTCAAGGCGCTGCGTCCAAGCTTTCTCGGCAATCCGCTCCATCTATGCGGGCGAACATCGGTAGACGGCAAAACGGCCGAACTCTGGTCGAAGGACCATGAAGGATGGCTCGCCATGAGCGCGCACGCGACGCTCGCCTGAACGGACATGCAAAAGAATTGACCGGCAACGACGAAGACACACCATGATGAATACCACAACCGACGCCTGGCAGGACATCCGCGAAGCCGTTCGCGACCTCTGTCAGCAGTTTCCCGCCGAATATTTTCGCAAGATCGATGAAGCGCGCGGCTATCCGGAAGCCTTCGTTGACGCGCTTACGAAGGCGGGCTGGCTCGCCGCGCTGATCCCGCAGGAATACGGCGGCTCCGGACTCGGCCTGACGGAAGCGTCCGTTATCATGGAAGAGATCAACCGCTCGGGCGGCAACTCCGGCGCGTGTCATGGCCAGATGTACAACATGGGCACGCTGCTGCGCCACGGCTCTGCGGAACAGAAGAAGAGATATCTGCCGAAAATCGCGTCGGGCGAATTACGTCTGCAGTCGATGGGCGTCACGGAGCCGACCACGGGCACGGATACGACAAAAATCAAGACCACAGCCGAACGCAGAGGTGAGCGTTATGTCGTGAACGGCCAGAAAGTGTGGATCTCGCGTGTACAGCATTCCGATCTGATGATCCTGCTCGCCCGCACCACGCCACTTGCCGACGTGAAGAAGAAAAGCGAAGGCATGTCGATCTTCATGGTCGATCTGCACGAAGCGATCGGTCACGGCATGACTGTGCAGCCCATTCCGAACATGGTTAATCACGAGACCAACGAACTGTTCTTCGACAACTTGGAAATTCCGGCGGAGAACCTGATCGGCGAAGAAGGCATGGGCTTCAAATACATCCTCGACGGTCTGAACGCCGAGCGCACGCTGATCGCGGCCGAATGTATTGGCGACGGATACTGGTTTATCGACAAGGTGTCGCAGTACGTGAAAGACCGCGTGGTGTTCGGTCGTCCGATCGGCCAGAACCAGGGCGTGCAGTTCCCGATCGCCCGCGCCTACATCAACGTCGAAGCGGCCAACCTGATGCGCTTCGACGCCGCGCGCCGCTTTGACGCGCACGAACCGTGTGGCGCGCAAGCCAACATGGCGAAGCTGCTGGCCGCCGATGCTTCGTGGGAAGCCGCTAATGCGTGCCTTCAGTTTCATGGCGGGTTCGGCTTCGCGGCCGAATACGATGTCGAGCGCAAGTTCCGCGAGACGCGCCTGTATCAGGTCGCGCCCATCTCAACGAACCTGATTCTGTCGTACGTCGCCGAGCACATCCTCGATCTGCCGCGCTCCTTCTGAAATTGAGCCGATCATGCGTCCGCTTCAAGGCATCAAGGTCGTCACGTTCGAACACGCAATCGCGGCGCCGTTCTGCACGCGGCAACTCGCCGATCTCGGCGCGCGTGTCATCAAGGTCGAACGTCCGGGCACAGGCGACTTCGCGCGCAACTACGATGAGCGCGTGTCGGGTCTCGCTTCGCATTTCGTGTGGACGAACCGCTCGAAGGAAAGCATCACGCTCGATGTCAAGCAGCCACGGGCGCTCGACGTCGTGCACAAGCTGCTCGCCAACGCCGACGTGTTCGTGCAGAACCTTGCGCCGGGTGCCACGCAACGCCTCGGACTCGACTACGCGACGCTGAGCGAAAAGTATCCGCGTTTGATCGTCTGCGACATTTCGGGCTACGGGCTCGATGGCCCGTTTCGCGTCAAAAAGGCGTATGACCTGCTGATCCAGAGCGAATCGGGCTTTCTGAGCATCACGGGTTCAAAGGGCGAGCCGGCAAAGGCGGGCTGTTCGATCGCCGACATCGCGGCGGGCATGTATGGCTATACCAACATCCTCGCTGCGCTACTGGAGCGCGCGCAGACAGGGCGCGGCAAGCATATCGACGTGTCGATGCTCGAAAGCATGGTCGAGTGGATGGGCTATCCGCTCTATTACTCGATCGACGGACAAACGCCGCCGCGCCAGGCAGGCGCGTCGCACGCGACAATTTTTCCCTACGGTCCGTTCATCGCCGGCGACGGCAAGACGGTTCTGCTGGGCCTGCAGAACGAACGCGAGTGGAAAAGCTTCTGCGAAACGGTGATTGGCCGGCCCGAACTGCACACAGACGAACGGTTCTGCTCGAACAGCCGCCGCGTCGAGCATCGTGAGAAACTCATGCGGATCATCGTCGACGTGTTTTCGAAGTTGACGGCCGCGCAGGTCATCGGAAGGCTGGAACAGGCGGGCATCGGCAACGCGCGCATGAACGAGATGCACGAGGTATGGGGCCACGAACAGCTCAAGGCCAGAGAACGCTGGACCCGCGTCACGACACCGGCCGGTGACATTCCTGCGCTCTATCCGCCCGGCATGACGGCCGCCGACGATCCGCGCATGGACGCCGTCCCCGCGCTGGGCCAACACACGGAAGCGATACTGCTCGAACTCGGCTTCAGTCCTTCAGCCGTGGAAGGCTTGCGCGCCGCCAGTGCAATCTGAGCGAACCGCTGCATCGGGGCATTCACCACTCGTCAGATCGGCGTGCGCTGCTCGCGCAATGTCACGCCTTGCCACGTTTCGCACAGTACGAGTTCAGCCATCAATTCGACAAGCGTTTGCCGGACGGCTACAGTCGCCGAGTGCATTGGCACGCCGTTCGGCCAGCAGATGCTCGCCGGTCTTCGGATGAGGGGATCGACGATCTTGCGCATCTTCGGCAAGCGCGCGCGGTCCAGTTGCGCGACGGCCGATGCGGGCAAGATCGTGCACGCGCGTCCCGAATGCGCGATGAGCAGCATCGACGGCAAGGAATCGATGTCGGCCACGATATTCAGCTCGACCTTTTCGCTCGAAAAGGTCCGCTCGATCAATAGCCGCAGGCCGTTCGAGACACCGGGCGCGACCAGCTTGACGCCCGCGAGCTTTGCAAGCGGACAGGTCGTCGAGCGCGGCGACAACCCGTTCTCCGGCTCGCCGAAAAGATAAAGCGTCTCGTCGAGAACGGGCAACGCCGAAATGCCGGGTGTGTCAGACTCGCGAAACAGGATGGCGAGATCGAGTCGTCCGTTGGCGAGCAGTTCGTTAAGGTAGCCGCTCATGCTCTCGAAGAATTGCAGACGGATTCCCGGATACTTGTCCTGAATCCGCTCGAACAACGGCACGGCCAGCACCGATGCCATCGTCGTCGGCAAGCCGAGCGCCACCGTCCCAGACTCTCCGCCAGCGCCCTTCGTCACTTCCTGCCTGAGCTGCTCCATTTGCCGCAGCACGAGCCGGGCGTGCCGGTAGAGCGCGTCGCCCTCGGCAGTCGGCGTGACGCCGTGATTACTGCGCAGAAGAAGGGACACGCCGAGTTCCTCTTCGAGCCGCGCCATCTGCTGACTCAGAGAAGGCTGCGCGACAAAGAGCTTCTCCGCCGCTTTGCCGAGACTGCCGTAATCGACGATGCTGACGAAGTAGCGAAGCTGGCGAACGTCCATGAGGGGCTTATCGGCAAGTGTGCGATTGCGTGAGGTCGGTCCCCGCGCGCAGACGGAACCTCATTCTATATCGACACACAAACGGGCGCCCCGTCGATGATCTTCACGTGCGATTCATCCGATGCGTGCAGCTTCGACGATGCTTTTTGCCCGTATGACCACCGGCCGGTCGACCATCTTCCCATCGACGGCGACGGCTGCTCCGTTGGCGTTCGCGGCCGCATCGAGCACACGCCTTGCCCACGACAGCTCCCTTTCGCTCGGCGTATAACATCGATTGACCGTAGCCACCTGTTTGGGATGAATGCAGAGCTTGCCTACAAAACCCCAGCGCTTGCCCATTATCGTTTCGGCTTCGAGAAATTCGGTGTCGCCGATGGCCTGTGTTACGCCGTCGACAGGCGCCCGAATATCGGCGACCCGCGAAATCGTTGCAAGCTTCGCGCGAAACGGGTTCAACTCGTCGCCGTCCGGCTCCATGCCCATGTCGGCGCAAAAATCCAGTGTGCCGAACATCAGTTGATGCACGAACGGCGCGCGGGCGATTTCGAGTGCATTCCAGATGCCCTTCGCGCTTTCAATCAACGGAAAGACCGGCATCCTGCTTTTTGTTCGCGAGACGAGCTCGATCACATCGGAGGCGCTTTCGGCTTTCGGCAACACGATGCCTGCCACACCGCGCAGCTTGCCCAGACCAGCGTCCTGCTCGAACCACGGCGTGCCCGCCGCGTTCACTCGAATCAGTACAGGACGCTCCCGCGAGAGCCAGGCGGCGATGGCCTGTCGTGCTCGGTCCTTGTCTTCCGGGGCGACAGCGTCCTCGAGATCGAGGATGACAGCGTCCGCCCCGCTGTTCAAAGCCTTCTCGAAGCGTTCCGGCTGATTACCCGAAACGAACAGAAACGATCGATGTAGCTGACGGCCAATTTTCGACATCTTAGCTCCTTAAAAAGTCGTCAGACGGCTACCACCAGCTCCGGCACAATAGTGAACAGATCACCCACCAGACCGTAATCGGCGACGCTGAAAATCGGCGCTTCCTCGTCCTTGTTGATCGCGACAATCACCTTCGAGTCCTTCATGCCGGCCAGATGCTGGATCGCGCCCGAGATGCCGACCGCCACGTACAGTTGCGGCGCGACGATCTTGCCCGTCTGGCCGACTTGATAGTCGTTCGGCACGAAGCCCGCGTCGACTGCCGCGCGCGATGCGCCCAGCGCTGCGCTCAGCTTGTCTGCCAGCGGCTCCAGCACCTTTGTGTAGTTCTCGCCGTTGCCCAGACCCCGGCCGCCCGAGACGATGATCTTCGCCGACGTCAGTTCCGGACGGTCAAGCTTCGTCACTTCGCGGCTCACGAATTGCGAGAGGCCCGTGTCGGCTGCCGCTTCGATCTTCTCGACCGTTGCGCTGCCGCCTTCTGCTGCAACCGGGTCGAAACCGGTCGTGCGAACTGTGATGACCTTGATCGGGTCAGCCGATTGCACCGTCGCGATCGCGTTACCCGCGTAGATCGGGCGTTCGAACGTGTCGGCCGAATCCACTGCGGTGATGTCGCTGATCTGTGCGACGTCGAGCTTCGCGGCGATACGCGGCGCGATGTTCTTGCCGTAGGCAGTCGCCGGCGCGAGGATGTGTGTGTAGTCCTTCGCGATGTTCAACACGGTTGCTTCGACGTTTTCTGCGAGGCCCGCTTCGAGTTGCGTCGCGTCGGCCAGCAATACTTTCGAAACACCTGCAATCTTCGCTGCTGCATCCGCCGCAGCTTGCGCGTTGTGCCCTGCCACCAGCACGTGGATATCGCCACCAATCTTCTGCGCGGCTGCAATCGTGTTCAGCGTCGCGGCCTTGATCGACGCATTGTCGTGTTCAGCAATTACCAGATTCGTCATTTCGTCCGTCTCCTCACAGCACCTTGGCTTCGGTCTTCAGCTTCTCGACCAGCGTCTTCACATCCGGCACCATCACACCGGCGGAGCGCTTCGGCGGCTCAGCGACTTTCAGCGTCTTCAGGCGCGGCGTGACGTCGACACCCAGGTCTTCCGGCTTGACGACTTCCAGCGGCTTCTTCTTCGCCTTCATGATGTTCGGCAGCGTCACATAGCGCGGCTCGTTCAGGCGCAGATCGGCGGTGACCACAGCCGGCAGCGTCAGCGACAACGTTTCGGCACCGCCATCCACTTCGCGCGAGACCGTAGCCTTGCCGTCCGCCACGACAACCTTCGACGCGAAGGTAGCTTGCGGCAGGTTAGCCAGTGCAGCCAGCATCTGGCCGGTCTGATTCGAATCGTCGTCGATGGCCTGCTTGCCGAGGATGACCAGCCCAGGCTGCTCCTTGTCGACCAGCGCCTTGAGCAGCTTGGCCACCGCCAGCGGCTGCAGCTCGTCGCCTGACTCGATCAGGATCGCGCGGTCCGCGCCGATCGCCAGCGCCGTGCGCAGCGTTTCCTGCGATTGCGTGACGCCCGCCGACACGGCGATCACTTCAGTCGCCACGCCCGCTTCCCTCAGACGCACCGCTTCTTCAACCGCGATTTCGTCGAACGGATTCATCGACATCTTCACGTTCGCGATGTCGACACCGGATTGATCCGACTTCACACCGACCTTCACGTTGGCGTCGACCACTCGTTTCACTGGCACCAGGACTTTCACGTCGTCTCCCGATCACGGGCACCGCGCCCGATGGAATCACATGACAACAGGAGCATCGACGGTGCCGCTTTTGTAGAAAGATCGCGAGGCCAATGCCTCGCTCAGCCTCTATTTGAAAGCCAGGCCGCCGGCAACGCAAATATCAGTTAGCTTTGCCAGCCATAGGTTTGTCCTATGGCTCAAAGTAAGGAACTTGGCACCGCTGCGACACCAGACCAGCAGCCACACTGCAGACCGCCAGAAACCTAGTCACTTTAATCGCGAAGTGGATCTCAGGCGTGAGTGGGGTCAGCGTTGTATCGACATCGCATGCAGACAAGCCACGTCATTCGCAAAACGACGCTCGCATCCCCACACGGAACAACGTTTTGCGAGTTGCGGGCTTCGTTCATCAACTTTTCACGGTCATAGCCGTCGTCACCGTTTCCGCCCACGCGGGGACGATCAGCACTGCAAGGAGATGCGTATGCAAGCGGCGGCAAACGCCAGCCCGTCCGCATGTCCTCCATGTCAGACGGTCCCAAACAGCGCTGGAAATACTGCGTGTGTCGGAGTCCAATGCTCGACGCAGTCCGTAGTGATGCACCCCATTCCGCGGGGAAAACCGCACTGCTGGCCGTGCGGGCGCAGTTTCGACTTTTGGGGGAAGTACATGATTGAGACGAATGCCAACGCGTGGTTGCAAACTGTCAAGGCAATCTGCAGATTGGGCGGAGCATGGCAGGCACCCGCCGCGCCTTCATCATCTCGGGGTTCCCGCAGACCTGTTGCCTTGCCCAACTGGAGCGAGCACAACAAACCAACTGTACGCGTAATCGACAAGCCGACCGCCCAGACGCTAACAGAATCATGGCGTGACGCGCTCTCCGGCCACTACGGTCATCAGACTTGGCGTCTTGCGATTGCGAGGAAATCAGGAACCTGTGTACTGACGGGCCGCCCTATCGCAAGAGGTGACGCCGTCTATCGACCTCGGGGTGGCGCGACGCCGCCAAACAACGCGGGAGCGATGATTACAGCCGATGGTATCGGGTTTGCGGTAGCTGAGTGATCAATCGCGGGTTCTACCGCGAATCAGGACAGGCACCATCCAAAAAACAGTCGAACCGGAAGCGCTGACCGCACAATCGCGGCCGGCCACTGCGATGATTTCCATGACAAAGCACCTCCGTCACTGATCCTTTGACTGCTGCCTGACGGTCCTGGCGATAAGATGGACCGATCGGGAACGCACGCGGACACAATCCGGACTCAACACCGCGATGGACTTTTCGCATTGGCCTAAAGAGTCGATCTGGCAGAGACGGACCTCGGAGAGCGCTCTGGCGTGACCATTCCCTCCTCGATCATCACCGACTTGGCAAACTCGCTGAAGATGGTTACCGCCCGCGGGATATGGCGGCGATTCAGGTACACGAAATAGATTCCGACGTCATGGAGGCCGTATCCCGGAGCTACCGTTTGCAAGAGCTGCTTCTGGAGGTACCCCGCGGTCAGCACCGAAGGCAACAGCGCGATACCAAGCCCTGATATCGCCGCGCTAAGCTGAGCTTGTATAGTGTTTGCCTGAAAGCGACCACTGATCTGACATTCGACTGGACCGTCGGGACCGTCAAGGTGCCAGATGACCGGTGTACCGGCCCGGCTCGGCGGTGTTATGCACTCGTGCGCGGCCAGGTCCATCGGTGTCATCGGGGCGCCACGCCCCTCGAGGTAGTGTGGACTGGCGACCAGGGTGGATTCACTCCAGCCAACCTGGCGCGCCACAAGCGTGGGCTCGGTCACCTTGCCCGCGCGTAACGCCACGTCTATGCCGTCACCCATCAGGTCGGCTTTGGAGTCACTTAGGTGGAATTCGAGACAGATGCCGGGATACTTTGCCGCAAACTCCGCAATCCGGTCCATCGGAAACCAGCTAAATAAGTCGACAGCCGCTGCCACCCGGACCCTGCCAACAGCCACCTCGCCAGCATCCGTGAGCTGCTGCACCGATTGGCCGAGGGCGTCGATCTGTTCCGCGCATTGCGAAAAAAATGAGGCACCAGCGTCTGTCATCACCAGCCGCCGCGTCGAGCGTTGCATCAAGCGCACTCCCAGGGCACGTTCGAGTTCCCTGATCCGCCGGCTGCAGGTGCTGGGGGGGACGCCCAGCTTCCGTCCCGCCTCAGCAAAGCTGCCTGCTCGTATGACGCTTACGAATAGAGAGATATCGTTCAGGTCCATCTTGGATTGCGTTCAAATTTGCACGAGTGCATGCCATTCTACCGTCTGGCAATGGAATGAGCGGTTGTCTAGTATTCAATACGTCTACTGGCGTCGGTCATAAACCTTCAGTCCGGGAGTGAGGACCTGAAAGAGCCCGTAGACAGCCGGTTCGCTTTTCGCCAGATCTGCCATGAACTGGCGCCGCCCCCCGTCTCGCGGCAAGCATACCGCAAATACAACGCACTTTAATCAGGATACCGTAATGACTGTCATATCTGTGATTGTAGGAAGCACTCGTCAGGGTCGTTTTTCGGAGAAGCCTGCGAAATGGATACATGAACAGCTGGAGCGACGCGGGATTCAGGCACGCCTGCTGGACCTGCGTGATTTTCCGATGCCGTTTTTTGACGAGCCCGTGCCGCCGGCCATGCCTGGACGCGCGGCGTACGCCAACGAAGTCGTTCAACGCTGGACCGCTGCTGTTGCCGAATCTGACGGCTTTGTGGTCGTAACTCCTGAATACAACTTCGGACCATCTGCGGTACTCAAGAACGCGCTGGACTGGGTCTACCCGGAATGGAATCGCAAAGCCATTGCGTTTGTGAGCTACGGCGGTGCGGGCGGAACTCGAAGCGTCCAGCAATTGCGCGAGACAGCAGTCGAACTGCAGCTCGCGCCCATCCGTTCCTCCGTGCACATTCCCGCTGCAACGCTTTGGACTCACTTCCAGGGAGGCGATGTCGAAGCAGGACTCGCGGAACTTGAAGCACCCGCAAATGCGATGATTGACGATTTGCTCTGGTGGACGTCGGCGCTGCACGTCGCACGCACGTCGTCCAAGGCGGACGCCGCGTAACGGCAACCGTCCGGGTCGATCGCTTCTTGCCAGCAGCAAGGATGCCACAGGCGCTCGCGGATTGAACCACCGTCGATCAGCGTGACGATTGTCGATCGCCCCTCGAAGGCGGTGACTGGCCCCGCTTGATGTTAGCGGGTGCCGCTGTCAGACACACGGCTATTTGGCGCGCGTGGTCTTTTGATCGCGGCGCCTTCCCCGCCCTCGTTGACTTTTCGCATCTGCCACCTTCGCGTCGTTTATCACGTGTACGCGAAAACAACGGACACCCTCTACCTCATCAACTTACGGGATAACAGCATGAACATTTCCTGCCAGGACACGCCGGTACGTGCAATCGAACACCGAACGCGAGGCCACAAACATGGATCGATTACGCGGCTCATGAACCCGTCGGACCTCGGCAATATCTTGAAGCCCTTCGTATTCCTTGACCTGTTCGACCATGACGGGCCGCCCTTCGAAGGCGGACTGCACCCGCATTCGGGCATTGCCACCCTGACCTACATATTTGAGGGAGTCCTCGACTATACGGATCCCGACGATGTCAGAGGCAAGTTGCCAGCCGGTGGCGTCGAATGGATGCAGGCAGGTCGTGGGATGTGGCATGGCGGTGGAATCGGTGCAGCCGGACGGACTCGCGGCTTCCAGCTCTGGGTTGCTTTACCTCCCGATTCGGAACTTGGGCCGACGATCAGTCGATATCTTGCTCCTGATGAAGTCAAGAGCGAAGGACCTGTTCGAGTGCTGCTTGGAAGTTACGGCAATGCATCAAGCGCGATCCGGTCACCATCGTCCATCAATTACCTTGCTGTTCGGTTAAAGGCAGGCGAACGCTGGCGTTACGAGCCGCCAGTTGACCACGCGGTGTTGTGGACGGCCATCGCATCCGGTTCAGTGCTGGTCCCTGACCGTCTGGACTACGGGGTCCTCGCAACCTTCGCTCCGTCGAGCCAGCCAGTCGAGTTTGAAGCAGCCAGCGACACCGAGTTCGTCGTCGGCTCTGCTGCACCCCATGACCACAGTCTTGTCCTTGGTTACTACTCAGTGCATTCAACGCCAGCCGCACTGCGTGAAGGCGAGGCGCACATATCAAGGCTCCGTAACCAGCTTGTGAAGGAAGGTCGGCTGTAACTTCCTCCGGTACTTCATAAGCCGCTCGCAATGCACATGGGACGCGGACCCTGCAGGAGACATTCATGAGCTATCGAGAAAGGTCATTACGTGCCCTTGTCGACAAATGGCTAGGAGCCGGCACCGAACGGTGCATCAGGGTCGTCAGTTTCAACCATTCGCGGCGCTCGACATGGCGGTATGCATGCATCGAAGCTACCTGCGCAAGCGGCACGTTCGCGATCTTCTTCTTCCGACATGACGATGGAACGTGGCGCGTGTTTCCCCCCGAACGCAAACGCCCTGAGATGCATCCGGCCACCATGATCTCATGACCGCAGTCGGCCCTGGTGCTCCCGGTTCCCGGGCGGTACGCTGTCCTCCGCACCGCGTCACCCGCGGTGCCCGGCGGCGCTGAAAAAATGTCACTGCACATGCTCGGTCACCAGCGATCTGAACCGGCCCACATGCCGGATTCGGTCAGGCGGGTTTGGCCTCCAGCGGCCACTATGGGCTGACCCGCCTCGCAACCGCCCCGTTCTCCACGATCACTGCACGGCGAACCATTGCGCGCGAGCGTTCCTCATTCAGCCGATCCATTTCTCCGACCAATACACAACGCTGATCCTGGGTTCGACGTCGCGTCGCACCGGAAGCGCTTCAAGCCTTTTCTCCCTCACTGCTTTCCGGCCGCGGGCATGCGTCAAAAAGGAAGTTTGCTACACCCGGACGGCCGTCCGGCTGGGGTTCGCACGAACGCTATCGACACCAGTTCGCGCCAAGTGCGGGTTTGCGATAAGTCCCGGACCTGACTTTATCGTATATATAATTGAACTTATCTGGCGTTGTTCTTCAGCGTAGTCAGGCGACAGATCGACGCATACGGATGCCTACAACGACATCGGAGACACAAATGAAAGCATGGAAAGCAATGGCGCTTGCCTGCACCCTCGCGATTGGCTATCACGCCTGCCTTGCGGAGGTGTCTGCAGACGAGGCAAAGGATCTGGGGGGCTCCCTCACGCCGGTCGGAGCGACAAAAGCGGCAAACGCGGACGGTACCATCCCCGCCTGGACTGGCGGACTGACAACACCTCCGGCAGGTTATGTGCGCAAGCTTGCGCCCGGCGCATATATCGACCCATACAAGGACGAAAAACCAGTCCTGCGTATCGATAGCAAGAACATGTCGCAGTATGCGGATCGTCTGAGCGCCGGGGCACGTGAACTGCTCAAGCGGAATCCTGACTACTATCTCGACATTTATCCGACGCACCGCACAGCTGCTTTTCCCGAGTCCGTGTACGAGGCTACCCGGGGCAACGCGACAAAGTGCAAGACGCTTCAGGGCGGCCTCAGCCTTGATTCCAGTTGCAGGGGTGGGATTCCGTTTCCGATTCCCAAAACGGGCTACGAAGCAATGTGGAACCACCTTGTGGCATATCAGCCGCCCGTCGCCCTTCACAATTCCGATGTCTGGATCGTTGATACATCGGGACACCCTTACCTCGCCAGCGAGGTGGATGGCTATATTGAAATGCCGTTCTACATGGGAGACAAACGGTCTGATGTTGAAAAATACAACTTTGTAGTGTTCAACTTCACGAACCCTCCCCGATCGCGAGGAGAGATCGTCACCTACGCGGACTATCTCGATCCTATTAAGCAACCGCGTCGTGCCTGGGATTTCGATCCGGGCCAACGCAGGATGAAACTCGCACCGACGTTTGCCTATGACACTCCCGCCGCACCGGCAGCCGGCACCTCCTTCTTCGACGACACGTTCCTTTTTTCAGGCGCGATGGACCGGTTTGACTTCAAGCTCGTAGGAAAGAAGGAGATGTACATACCCTACAACACCTACAAGCTTTCGATGCAGTGCCTCGGACAGAAGGCACTTAAGGCGCACACGCTCGATCCGACCTGCGAGCGTTGGGAGTTGCATCGCGTATGGGTGGTTGAGGCCACTTTGAAAGCGGGAATGCGACACGCGTACAGCAAACGGGTCCTGTATCTCGACGAGGACAACCCGGCGGCTGGTATGGCTGATAACTACGATAGCGGCGGCAACCTTTACCGTGGCCTGTTCGTCTACCCCTTTCAAGTCTATGACGCTGCGAGCCCCTTCGGATCGATGTATTCCGTCTTCGATTTCGTTAAGGGCAATTACTCCATCAACGTCCTTCTTAGTCCGAGCGGCTACTACGACTTCCATCCCAAGATCCCTGGAGAGCGAGAGTTGACCCCGGAAGCGCTCGCAGGCAGTGGCAACGACTGAACCTGAGAATGCCTGAGATGGATCCGACATAAGAGAACCATTTCGGAGGACAAGGGGCATCAGACGATGCCCCTCGATGGTTCCCCACCATGCGCTTCACCAAGGCACACCAGCCACGACTAACTTGTATTTCATAATACATATATTTCGTAATCCATACTTATCTACAAACCGTCTCGCTTTAGCACCCGCTGTCCAGTTAATCGATCACACGAATCTCCAGTCAGGATTGACCGGGGGAGCCTCAAAAACTATTAACGGAGACTATGCATCATGGCAACCCAGCAATATAGTGGCACTTCGTCCAACATTATTCGACCAGGCCTTCAGCTGGCTATGGTTGCCGCGTATTTGCTGTTTGCGGGTGATCCGGCGAAGGCGTTCGAGGTAGATACAGGGATTCCAGACTTGAGCGTGTCCTGGACCAATACGTTCGGGTACACGGGCGGTGTACGCACCCAAGCTCAACGCCAATACATTATCAATTCTGCCGCAGGCGGATCCGATCTGAAGTTCGGGCAGGGCGACATCAATACGAGCCGGTTCAGCCTGCTGTCAGAACTTGTAGTGAAGTATCAAAACAACTACGGCTTTCGTATCAGCGGCGATGGTTGGTATGACCCTGCATATAGTGCATCCAAGGCGGACATCAATCCGCTTTTCGGCGCCAGCGGCTACGCAAACAATTCGTTCAGTGGGTATACCACCCACTACTATCGCGGCCCGGGGGCGGAACTTCTTGACGCCTATGCGTTTGGAAAATTCTTTGTCGGCGATGTACCGATCAACGTAAAGATCGGACGACATACCCAGTATTGGGGTGAAGCCGTTTTCTCCAATACATATGCTGTCTCATATTCCCAATCTCCGGTAGACGGCATCAAAGGCAGCACGAACCCAGGTGCCGAGATCAAGACTCTCTTTCTGCCCCTGAATGCAGTATCGCTTCAATCACAAGTCACACCTTCTGTTTCACTCGGCGCCCAATACTTTCTTGAATGGGAACCAACACGCTTTCCGGTTGGAGGCACCTACTTCGGGGGTGCCGACTTCCTCTACAAGGGTCCGAATCAGCTCCCCTTACCTGGAGGCGGAGCCTTGCCACAGATCGGAGCGCTCGAGCCCAAGAACACGGGAAATTTTGGAGTAAACGTCCAGTGGAATGTCGCGCCGATCGAAACGAAGTTCGGTTTCTACTACCGGAAGTTTGACGACTACACGCCGTGGGTTGCACCTGAAATAACGGCCAACGCATATCGGCTGGTTTATCCGCAAAGCACCCAACTCTTTGGCGTCACTGCGGCGCGGGACATTGCGGGTGCGAGCATCGGAGCGGAGATTTCCTATCGTAAGAACACGGCCCTGTCTCCTTCGGGAATCAACCCGGTAAATAATCAGGGCCCGTCAGGCAACACCTGGAATGCCGTGCTCAACGCAATCTGGGTACTCGACAAGACCCGTTTCTATGACACAGGAAGCGCCATACTTGAACTTACCTTCAACCATCTGTCGGCGGTGACAAGCAATCCAACGCAGTTCAACGGTGTTGGCTACGGTTCATGCACATACAAATGGAACGGATGCGCGACCAAAGATTTTGTTGGCGTCGCTTACAGCTTCGATCCACAGTGGCTGCAGGTGTTCCCATCGGTCGACATCGATATGCCGGTCTTCATCAACTATGGTCTCTACGGGAACGCCGCGAACAACGGCGGTGGTTACCAAGGGGCGGCGACCTATTCCATTGGGGTCAACTTCAAGTATCAAAGCAAGTACGATCTTACGCTGAGCTATGAAGGTTTCTACGCCAGGACACACAACCAGGGACCCGCAGTGCTCGCCAACGGTGCCGCAGCGTACAACGACAAGGGGTGGGTTTTCCTCACCTTTAAGGCCGGATTCTAACGTTCCACTTCATGTGTGAACCAGGAGGGGAACTGTATGCGGCTGTTTCATTTGACGACCTGTTTGATCGCGACTCTAGGTATTTCATTTAACGCGATCGCGACGCCCTTGAACTTTTCTGACCCTGTGGAGCGACCCGCCCTGCTGACCGGGAGTTCTATTCGCGCTCCCGTCATGGCCATAGCACACGCAGGTTCGACGCTCATTGCGGTCGGCCAGCGCGGTCATATTTTGCGCGCTGCCTCGTCGGACTCAACGTGGCATCAGGTGGGAGCCCCCGTGTCCACGGATCTGGTCGCTGTCTCGTTCCCCTCCCCGGGTCGCGGATGGGCAGTGGGACATGATGGCGTAGTCCTCCGCACCGTGGACGGTGGTGCAACGTGGACGCGTCAGATGGACGGAAACGAGGCGTACAAGATCCAGCTGGCGTACTACGAAAAGCTCGGCGCGAGCGGGGATGCCACCGCGCAACGCGAGGCCAGTCGGCTCAAGAAGAACGCATCCCGCACGCCGGCGTGGCCTTTTCTGGACGTCTGGTTCAGGAACGACAGTGACGGGTACCTCGTCGGTGCCTTCGGCATCGTTCTTCATACGTCGGACGCTGGAAAAAACTGGGTACCACTCACCGATCGCCTTGACAATCCTCAGCGAATGCATCTTTACGCGATTCAGGGCGATCAGGATGACGTTTATATTGCGGGCGAGCACGGCACCGCCTTGAGGCTGGACCCGGCAACCGGCAGGTTCCGCTCCATGAATCCGCCCTATACGGGGTCCTTTTTTGGTGTCGCGGCGCGTGATGGACAGATCGTCATCTACGGACTTAACGGGCATGCGTTCCTCAGCGAAGATCGCGGACGAACGTGGAAGGCTCTCAACACGGGTACAACTCAGACGATCGTCGGGCACACCACGACGCCAAAAGGCGATCTGCTATTTGCTACAAGCGGAGGAAAAATCATGCGACTTCATGGCACAAGCATCGACTTCGATGAAGTGGGTGTCGCAAAGGCCGGAGAAATTTTCGGGATAACCATGTTCAACGAGCACACGGCGGTTGTTGCAACCTCAGTCGGGCCGAAATCCGTGCAGCTGAGCAATCAGGACTGACTGATCGCCGGCAAGTCGTGTTTTCTGGACTTATTCTCAAGGACCGCATCGTGACAGTGCCAGTAAATTCACCATCTGCTGAGACGGACAACATGCCCGTCATCCGGGACCCGCGTGATTTTGATTCAAATTCGGGCAGTTTGGCCGAACGACTGATCTTCAACCATCGGCTCATTGTGGTTGCTATCTGTGCGCTCATTACCCTCTTCCTCGGCTTTCACGCGACCCGACTTTCCGTGAACGCAAGTTTCGAGAAGACGATTCCCAGTTCGCATCCTTATATTAAAAACTACCTCGAAAATGCAAAAGAGCTCCGGGGCCTGGGTAATACATTACGGATCGTCGTGGAGAACAGAAACGGCGACATTTATGATCCTCGCTATCTTGAAACGCTTAAAAAAGTCAACGACTCCGTGTATCTCATGCAAGGCGTCGACAGGTCGTGGATGAAGTCCCTCTGGATGCCCCTAGTCCGGTGGACCGAAGTCACAGAAGATGGATACAGCGGCGGACCGGTGATGCCGGCTGACT
Organism: Paraburkholderia sp. GAS32; assembly: GCF_050434225.1. Taxonomy (NCBI): domain Bacteria; kingdom Pseudomonadati; phylum Pseudomonadota; class Betaproteobacteria; order Burkholderiales; family Burkholderiaceae; genus Paraburkholderia; species Paraburkholderia sp. GAS32. Next base: position 33,779 of record NZ_JBNPVS010000024.1, read on the forward strand.
TCAACGGCTCATCGGATAGCATCTCGGCATTGCGCAAAAATGTCACCCGAGCCGGCATATCGGGCACCCTTGTTGCCAACGATCAACGGTCGAGCATGATCATCGTTCCGCTTCTCGATCGCGATGTCAGGACAGGAGCTCCTCTCGATTACCGCGTCTTCTCCCACGAACTGGAACGGAGGATACGCGCCGCCCAGACACCGGACGTAGACATCCATATCGTCGGATTTGGAAAACTCGTCGGCGACCTCATGGATGGACTGGTCGACGTTGCACGATTCTTTGGCGTCGCCGTAGCAATTGCGACGGCATTTCTCTTCTGGTACACGCGCTGCTGGCGCAGCACCGTGCTACTGGTATTGATCTCATTGACCGGCGTCGTCTGGCTGCTAGGCTTGATGCAGCTGACGGGATACGACCTTGACCCATACTCCATCCTGGTACCGTTCCTGATCTTTGCCATAGGGCTGTCGCACGGTTCGCAGAAGATGAATGGCATCATGCAGGACATCGCGCGCGGTACACATCGATACGTTGCCGCACGATATACATTCCGCCGACTCTTTCTCGCAGGTCTCACGGCTTTGCTCACTAACATCGTGGGGTTCGCCGTCCTGATGCTTATCGACATACCCATCATCAGAAACATGGCGCTGCAGACCAGTATTGGAGTCTGTATTCTGATTGTGACGAAGCTGATTCTGATACCCGTCATGCTCTCGTACGTTGGGGTAAGTCCAAAGGCGGCAGCACGCCACGCAAACAATGATGAACGGGAAATCGAAGGCTCAGCTTTAACCCGACACTGGTGGAATCACCTTGATGTGCTGACCGAACGTCGATGGGCGCTAACGGTAGTTGCAATTTTTCTCACAATCGGAATGGCAGGCTTCGTAGTCAGCCAGCGAGTAAAGGTGGGTGATCTGGATCCCGGCGCTCCTGAACTCCGCAAATCGTCCCGCTACAATCGCGACGACGCATATGTGACCGCACACTACGGGCTGTCCAGTGACCAGTTTGCTGTTATCGTCAAGACACCTGCCAATGAATGTGCGAGCTGGGCCAATCTTGTAGGAATGGATGACCTCACCTGGTCGCTAGCCCAACTGCCTGGCGTCCAGACTGTCGTATCGCTTCCAGATATCATTCGGCACGTGACCGCCGGCCAGTTCGACGGCAACGGCAAATGGCAAACAATCAGCCGGGATCAGCGTCTTGTCGACGCCGCCTTTTCAGCTGTCCAATCTGCTGCGCCAGACGCGACGGATGAGTCCTGTTCGGTCACACCGATCATCGCGTATCTGACGGATCATAAGGCCGCTACACTCTCACGTGTCCTCGATGAAGTGGTCGACTATGGTAAGAAGCACGATTCGTCGAACATCCAATTCCTGCCTGCCGCGGGGTCAGCTGGAATCGAAGCTATCACCAACGTCGTCGTTCAGGCGGCCAACCGCAACATGCTCATACTGCTGTATGGCGCAGTTTCGGTCCTGTGTCTCCTTACCTTCCGAAGTTGGCGCGCCGTCGTTGTCGCCCTCGTCCCACTCGTCATTACGTCAGTGCTATGCGAAGCGCTGATGGTCGCACTCGGCATCGGAATCAAGGTTGCAACTTTGCCGGTTACGGCGCTCGGTGTAGGCGTCGGCGTTGACTACGCGCTTTACTTACTCAGCGTCCAGCTTGCCATGCAACGCAGTGGTGCGACATTAACAGTCGCTTATCGAAAATCTGTCATGTTCACGGGCAAGGTAGTCGGGCTGGTTGGAGTCACTCTGGCCGCTGGGGTAATCACCTGGGCATGGTCTCCGATCAAGTTCCAGGCCGATATGGGTATCCTGCTTGCGTTTATGTTTCTCTGGAACATGTTGGGCGCAGTTGTATTGATACCGGCATTGTCCTACTTCCTTCTGCGTGATGCGTTCGATACCACAGACGTCAAAAGCACATCTGCCCTGGAGGAAGGACACATCGCCAGTGGTGCAAGCACAGAATCAAGTGACGATGGGCCGGCAAACATTCGAACCGCAAGCTGAAAAAAGCGTTCAAAGATGCCACTATCGGCCCCCAGCTCGAAGCCGACTGCTTCACCTGGCCATCTGGACGCGAGGCCGTCACGCTGAGAGCCGAGCAACTGGCCGGTTCTCAGCATTGACCTCGCAGTCACCTGGGAGCATCCCCGGCGTTACTACGAACTTATAGGCTGAACGCAAGGCGTACTGGCATGGTCTAACCGGCCATGCCAAACGACACCGTCATGCTGAATGCCGAGGAGTATCAGCAGCTGGCCGCCTGCGCGCCGAAGCGTAAGCGAGTTCTCAGTACCGTCTGGAACTAACCGGTGAATTTTGCTACCTTGGTGTCCACCAAATAATGCGGAGCACCCGATTAACTGCGTGGACGAACTCACGCCGTGGATCGTTGCAGACCAGCTTCGCGCGCACCAGTAGATCCAGGATCTAAGTCAGGGCGTCACCAGCTACACGCTTACGTCTGGTCACCGTGTACGTCCACCTCAGGCGGCGGCAGCTTCACCGACACCACCTTCAGCCGCGTGAGTAGCGTCGGCGTATCAACCAGCTTTTCGTTCCAGAACAGATCGCCGTCCTTGTTGACCGGGATCTCGATGCTAAGTGAACAAAGAATTCCATATTTGGATTCCTGCGCGTGCGTAGGAAAGATCGGAGTGAATCGGCGTTCGCCATGCCACCCTTTGCGTTCAGCATTTCGGGGATAGTTGGCAAACGTAGATAGGCAAAGCGGCACGTACGGCGATCTTCGCCGGATGCCTGTTCCGTCGCGGGCGACAGTTCCAGCGCATCGAGATGGAAAACGCGGATGGCCTCGCTAGGTTGTCGGCCCACCGAGCGCCGACAAGCGCCTCAGACGCCGCTGGCGACCCACGGTCCGGGTTCCCCCTTCAGAACGCCTTCAGCGCGGCTGACCGACGTAAGATCGACTGGCTCGCACAGCAGAGGCAGGAAGGCGACGACGATAAGAAGCCGGTCGTCCCGACGCCCATCAGTTCGCCCTACATTGTGTGTGGGTGACACCCCAACGCTGCACTCCTCTCCGTTCATCCCCCTGCCTTCGCGTCCAAATCCGACCTGCCGAAATAGAGGCTATGTACACGCCCTGAATGAATGGCGCTGCGGTTACGCCCGTGTGCCCGGGTATCACGCGTGTGCCTTCTTGTGCAGCCTGCGTTTGGTACCTAGCATAGGCTAGGTACCGTTTTTATACCTGAATCCAAACCAGACAAGGAACAACGTATGACGACCATTTCGGTCATTATCGGCAGTACCCGCGAAGGCCGCTTTTCCGAGAAGCCTGCCAGATGGATTTTCGAGCAAATTCAGAAGCGCGAAGGGGTTAAAGCGCAATTGCTGGACCTGCGAGATTTCCCGCTCCCATTTTTCGACCAGCCAGTGCCCCCTGCCATGCCTGGGCGCGCACCCTATGAGAATGAGGTCGTCAAGAAGTGGACGGCTGAAATCGCTCAGTCGGATGGCTTCGTCTTCGTGACGCCCGAATACAACTACGGTCCCTCCGCAGTCCTCAAGAATTCGATCGATTGGGTCTATCCGGAATGGAACCGTAAAGCTACGGCCTTCGTGAGCTATGGCGGCGCGGCGGGTGCACGTAGCGTTCAGCAACTCCGTGAAATCGCGGTCGAGTTGCAGCTTGCCCCGGTCCGCTCGGCGGTCCATATCCCCGCCGCTACCCTGTGGGCGCACTTTCAGGGTGGCGATGTCGAGGCCGGCCTGGCCGAGCAGGAAGCCCAGGCCGGGGTGATGATCGACGATCTTCTTTGGTGGGCAAAGGCGCTGAAGACGGCGCGTAGCTAAGCTTGAAATGAACGACTCATCAACCTATTCCAACTGAGGAAAAAAGTTATGTCCAAGCAGATTTCTTACGTCGCCACCTTTGGCCGGTTTCTGATCGCAGTGATCTTTCTGGTCAGCGGCTACGGCAAAATCACCGAACCAGCCATGACGCTCGGCTACATAAACGCCGTGCACCTCCCGTTACCGATTTTTGCTTTTACCATCGCCATCATCGTCGAGATCGGCGGCAGCCTATTTCTCATCCTTGGATTGCAGACGCGTATTGTCGGGGTGGCCATGGCCATTTATTGCGTCGCGACCGCGCTGAGCTTCCACAACAACTTTGCCGACCCCAATCAGATGATGAACTTCCTGAAAAACATCTCGATGGCGGGTGGACTACTCCAGGTTGTCGCCTTTGGTGCGGGCAGCTTCAGCCTCGACAAGCGGGTCGCGGGTTCGCAGATTACGACGCGGAGCGCGATCTGAGCGGGTCGCACTACGGCCAAGAGATTCACAAGTGGACGGCTCATGGATAATGCCGTCTCGTCGCCCCCGTGAAGGACATCGTGTCCGGTCCGATACCGATCCTACAGACTGGCTGGATGATCGCGGGGGCCCGTCTCGCGGTTAAACCCTATTCGATGATGATTTCCAGGCGCAAACTCAAGCGAGAGAAGCTTGAAGTTTCTACAATGGCACGTTGTTATCGGCTTGACGATCGCTCGGCCATGCGAATCCGCCGCGTACCTTGCACTTCGGAATGGGCCTCGCTCTCCGACCGTTCATCAAATGCTTCCCGCGAGGCGAGAATGTTTGTCACGTTTGTGCGGGCCCAGCTACAGACCGGCTCGACCGCGCCCCATAAGGTGCGTCCAAGCGCGGTCAGTTCGTAGTCGACGCGCGGCGGCATGGTGGGCGTTACCGTCCGAGTCACCAGCCCGTCGCGCTCCAGGCTGCGGAGAGTGAGCGTGAGCATCCTCTGTGAGATACCGCCTACCGTGCGCTTGATCTCATTGAAGCGTTTCGGCCCGTCACTGAGCAGGACGACAATGAGCATCGTCCACTTGTCACCAACTCGAGTCAGCACGGAGTTGACGGCGCGACAATCGGGATTGGAGGGGTCGGGTAGTTGGACGGTCATTTCAATGTACGTAGATATCAGCAGCGTGCCTTCTTGCGCAGCATAGCATTCGTACCTAATCTAGGCTATGCAATGATTTTATAACCGTCCAGAATCCCTTGCGAAGATACGAACGGCTAGCAAGCAGGACCGACTTGGTCTTTGTTCGATTGCACGTCATGTGGAAAGACATACCTATGTCCTAGGTTCTAGCCAAAGCGGCATCATCGAACTTGGTCCGTACGATCGCACAACGCACCCGGAGCCGAACGAGCGGTCCCGTTACACGCCTCATGAGCCCATCGGACTTCGATGAAATCCTGAAGCCCTTCGTTTTTCTCGATCTGTTCGATCACGAAGGTGAAGCGTTCAAAGGTGGCCTGCATCTGCATTCAGGAATTGCAACTCTGACCTAGGGTAAGCGCTGCGCGAGCGCCGTCGTGACAGGCGGCCGGGTTCTTCAGGCGTTTGCGCGAAGCTGGTCCGCAACCACCAACGACTTGAGTTCGTTCACGCGGTTGATCGCGTGGTCGGCGATGCGCGGGAGCACGAAGCGCAGATACGCCTCAGAATCGACGTCGTTGAGTTTCGCAGTGCGGATGATGCTGTAGATCGCGGCAGCGCGTTCGCCACCCGAGTCAGCGCCGGCGAACAGATAGTTACGTCGGCCGATGGCCACCCCGCGCGACGCGCGCTCGACTGGCAGGTTGTCGATTTCGAGCCGGCCGTCATCGCAATCGCGTGAATGCCTCCCACCGTTTCAGGGCGTAGAGGATCGCCCGACTCGTGTCGGATTTGCGCGAGAGTGTTTCCAGCGTTGGTGTGAGCCACGCATGGAAGTGCTCGAGTAGCGGCCGAGTGTGTTCTCTTCGACACGTGCGGCGTTCATCGGGAGGCTTGTCGCGAAGCGACTCTTCAAACTTATACCTCGTCGAAATACCTGAATAATTTGATCGAAAAGGATCAGCGGGGCATCAAATGCGAGACCGGGTCCATGCTCGGGTTCAAGAATTTCGACTGCGCAGTAATCTCGCTCATCGGTGTTGGACTCTCGCGTCGAATTCGCAAGGGCCAGCTTGCCTTGGGCCGGGTGCGCCTCAACGATAAGACTCCGTCTTCGTGCAGCACAATGCTCGCCGAATGGAATGCACAGCAAATCCGACGTTCAGCGTCCTAACTTCAGTTTCGTGCGCCAGAATCCAAAAAACGCCCGCCATAAAGGCGGGCAAAACTCGCTTCACTTGGATTCTAGTTGGCACTAATGTCGCCAGTCGCCACCACTCACTCGCTCTGAGTGCGAGGCCATGTTCATGGCTTACCGGCTATCGTGGTTGGACCAACGTGCGAAGAAGGTTCGCGTGGTCTTCGCTCTCCCATTGCAGTATTTCGATGAACGGCGAACCGTGCGTCCTGGCTTGCGTCGAGGCGTGCATCGCGCGTTAGTTATACAACGGCTTCGCCGTGGAGGGCCAGGTCGAGACCTTCTTGCTCCTCCTCTTCCGTCACGCGCAGGCCCATCACCATGTCGATCACCTTCAGCAGGATGTAGCTCACCACGCCGCTGTAGACCAGCGTCGTCAGCACGCCCTTGGCTTGCAGAATGACGCTGCCGTCCGAACCGCCGATGTCCTTGACCGCGAACACACCGGTCAGCAGCGCACCCACGATACCGCCGATGCAGTGCACGCCGAACGCGTCGAGCGAGTCGTCGTAACCGAGCTTGTGCTTGAGCCACGTGGCCGACCAGAAGCAGATCACGCCTGCCGCGATGCCGATCACCAGCGAACCCGTCATACCGACGAAGCCCGAAGCCGGCGTAATCGCCACCAGACCTGCCACGGCACCCGACACGATACCGAGTACCGACGGCTTACCCTTGGTTGCCCATTCGGCGAACATCCATGCGAGTGCTGCTCCCGCGGTTGCCACTTGCGTTGCGAACATGGCGAAGCCGGCACGGCCGTCTGCCGCCACGGCCGAACCCGCGTTGAAGCCGAACCAGCCTACCCACAGCATGGCGCCACCGATCAGCGTGAGCGTCAGGTTGTGCGGCGCCATGGCTTCCCTGCCGTAGCCGACACGCTTGCCGAGCACCAGCGCGCAGACCAGCGCCGCGATACCGGCATTGATGTGCACCACCGTGCCGCCCGCAAAGTCGAGGATGCCCGCGCTAGCCAGCCAGCCGGTCGGTTCCCAGACCATGTGCGCGATCGGCGAGTAGACGATGATCGACCACAGCGTCATGAACACGAGCATTGCCGAGAACTTCATACGGTCGGCAAACGCGCCCGTGATCAGTGCCGGGGTAATGATCGCGAACGTCATCTGATAGACGACGTAGACCGTTTCCGGGATCGTCGGTGCAAGGTGGCTGACGGTCAGCGTCGTGGCCTTGTCGCCGTGGATGTAGTTCATACCCGCCATGAAGAAGCGCGAGAAGCCGCCGATGAACGAGTTACCCGGCGTGAAGGCGAGGCTGTAGCCCACCACGACCCAGATGATCGACACGAGGCAGGTGATCGCGAAGCTTTGCATCAGGATCGCGAGCACGCTCTTCTTGCGGACCATGCCGCCGTAGAACAGCGCCAGACCCGGGATCGTCATGAACAGCACGAGTGAGGTGGAGGTCAGCATCCAGGCGGTGTCGCCCGAATTGATCTTCGACGAATCGACCGAGAACGGCGCGGTCGGCGCTGCCGGTGCGGCGGCAGCGGATGCGGCCGATGCATCAGGTGCGGCTGCGGCGCTGGCAGCCGGCGCGGCGGACGCGTCCGCGGCCGGTGCCGAAGCCGCGGCGGCAGCAGGGGCTGCCGAGGCGTCCGGTGCAGGCGCGCTCGCCGTCGTATCGGAAGCAGCTGCCGAGGCAGCCGCAGGGGCGGAAGCGTCGTCCGCGAGGGCGGCGCCGATACCGCCCGCGAGCAGCGAACCGGCCATCAGCAAGGACATCATTAATTTGCGCATCTCTAGTTTCCTCTTGTCGCTATCTTTTGATGTTACAGAGCGTCCGCGCCGGCCTCCCCGGTGCGGATCCGAATCACCTGTTCGATCGGCGTGACAAAGATCTTGCCGTCGCCAATCTTCCCGGTGCGTGCCGCGCGTTCAAGCGCCTCGATCGCCTGATCGACGATGTCGTCCGAGACAGCCGCCTCGATCTTCACCTTCGGCAGGAAATCGACCACGTATTCCGCGCCCCGATACAGCTCCGTATGCCCCTTCTGACGGCCGAACCCTTTGACTTCCGTCACCGTGATGCCCGAGACGCCGATGGCCGACAAGGCTTCGCGGGCCTCATCGAGCATGAACGGCTTGATGATTGCGGTAATGAGTTTCATGGACTCCTCAGCTATTGGATACAAAACGCAGAATCCTTCTTTGGATCTGCGATCCTTTCCTGCCGGGAGTAACCAAGAGCAACTGCCATGCCAACTAGATCATCATCGTTGAAAGAAGTGTCAGTGGCAAATCGGCTAGACGCGATGGACTGTCAGCGTGACTGCGGTAGCGCTTGCATATGCGCACCGAGCATCTGATCCGATACATTGGTTAAGCGGGTGAAGTCATGGCACGTTCATGTCGACAATGTTCCTTTGAACATTCATATCGCACTACATAATGACGTCTGAAACGGTGCACCCGCACCGGAACTAACCACAGCCAGGATACGATGACCGAAGAAGGGGCGCCCGCCACACAAATATCTTTGCAATCACCTTTCGCATAAAGATTATTGAACTGTAACCGCGACCAACTCAGATTCGAAATACGCCGACCACGCTATCTCCTGCGCAACTGAACGGATAGTCAAAGCATGCTGGAACTCGCACACTACGATGCCGATTCGAGTGAGTCTGCTCTGTCGCCCCGTATACCCGTTACGTACGCGTGAAGTCCTGGGAATGGCCCGCTGCACTTTTTTTCTTCGGGCACAATGAGCGAGTGCGGCACGTATTCCTGCCTGAAGCAGGACGCGAAGCAAGAAAATATGCAAACGTGAGACGGCGGTGATATCGGACAGAGCTAACCTGCCACGGGATCATCATGTTGGAAGGGCAACATACAAAACGCTCCGAAACTCGAATGAGTTCCAATTGATGCATTACTTGCCACAAGCAAATAGTTGACCCGCGACGCCTGTCTTGTTGCGATCTACGATGAATGGAGAGGGCATAAAGGTGGAGCGCTTGCCCAAACCGAAGATCAGGTTCACTACCGCGGCGTCCCCATCGATGCGAAACACGACGCGCCATCTTAGCGAGAATCCAATTGGGACTTCCAGACCTCGTGCAATTTTCCGGAAATGACGCATCGCTCCAGCCATCCTTCGCCCGATTCGGCGATTTGACGCTTTCGAGCGCTTTTCAACCAATTTTTAGCTTTTCACACCACACTCCGATCGGCTACGAGGCACTGCTCCGCGCACACGATTCGTTCGGCAACGAAGTTGCACCTCTGAAAGTACTGAACCGCCCTGCTGCACCGGGGCGCTGGAACAACCTCGAGCGCAGTATTCAATTGTTTCACGCGTCCAATTTCATGCGAGTAGCAAATGCACATCAGCGGCTCTTTCTCAATGCCCGACCGGACAGTTTCATCACCTCGGATGCCTATCGCCGTCTCGTCGAAGACACACTAGCGCGCTTGCAATTGATGCCCGAACGTATTGTCCTCGAAGTTCTCGAAACACCGAACGGGGATCTCGAGCGATTACTCGACGGTATCGCCTCATTTCGGCGGCAGGGTTTTCTGATAGCACTCGACGACTTCGGTGCAGGTCATTCGAACATCGATCGGGTCTGGCGACTTCAACCCGATATCGTCAAACTGGATCGCAGCGTCATCACACAGGCGGCTCGGGAACCTCGCGTTGCGCGCATGTTGTCGCGCTTGGTCTCGCTATTGCACGAAACCGGCGCATTAGTCCTGGTCGAAGGCGTGGAAACGCAATCTGAAGCACTTCTGTCGATGGAGTGCGATGCGGATTTCGTGCAAGGATTTTACTTTGCACGCCCTGCTCCGGGCAAAGTAGATGAGGAGTCTTGTCGTGCCGCCATGGACTCGATATCTGAGACGTTTCGCGCCCGCGTAGAACTGAATGCACGCACGAAGACCACTCTTCTGTCGGCTTACACGGACGCCCTACAAACAGCGGGAGAGAAGCTTTGCGTCGGCATCGATTTGCCTCGTGCTACAGAAGACCTCCTACGCCTGGAGGGCGCAGTCCGCTGCTATCTACTAGACGGTCAAGGTTATCAGATCGGAGACGACATCAAAGCCACGCAACCTTGCGTTTCAGCACCAAATCTGTTTCGATCCACGGCCGTGGCGTCGGGAGGTTGTTGGGACAGGCGTCCATACTTTCGCGATGCAATCAGCGAACCAGGGACGGTGCAGATTTCCGAACCCTACCTGTCAATCAGCGGGATGCACCTGTGTGTCACGTTTTCAATCGCGATCTCTGCCAGAGGATCAATGTGGGTGTTGTGCGCGGATACTGACTGGCAACACATGGCAGGGCGCTATGACGTCGGCAATGCGATGAGCTGGAATCGGTGACAAGAAGTTCGTCGGTTGCAACGTGAATCCGGGGTTTCACCTGCCGTTGACCGTCTTTCAGTGCGCCGGAGCCCTATACACGACCTTGTAGGTCGTTTATTCCAGTAGAGAGCAGCGAAGCAACTGAGCTCGCTCAACTCCCTACATACCAGTACGCGCCGACACTATGTCAGCAGGCCCAATCCTTGCATTGACGGATAGGTGTTGATCCATCTACCAAGGCACGAGCAATGTCGAATCCACAAGAAATCGTTGAACTTACACATCACGTTAAAAAGCTCGCGACGAACAAAATATCAGACATTAACGACATAAATAGAGAGACCACGTTTCTCGCGCTCAATGCACTGATTGAGGCGGCGCGTGCCGGCGATGCCGGCAAGGGATTCGCTGTCGTAGCAAACCAGGTCAAGCACGTGTCAACACGAATTTCAGACATTACGACAGTACTCAACAAGGAACTCGCAGGTTCGTTGTCGAAACTGACGGAACTGGCTGACGGCATGATTGAGCGTGTGCGCTCACACGAGGGGCAGCGATGCACCGATCTTGCGCTGAATATGATCGATATCATCGACCGGAACCTGTATGAGCGATCGTGCGACGTCCGTTGGTGGGCCACCGATTCGGCTGTGGTCGACTGCCTAGCCAATCGAAATGCCGCGGCTCAAGAATATGCTTCCCGTCGATTGTCGGTCATTCTGGATAGCTATACCGTATATCTGGATCTCTGGATCGTAGACGCTGGAGGGACCGTGGTGGCCAACGGTCACCCTGGTACCTATCCTGTCATTGGCAAAAATATCGCCAGTGCCAGATGGTTTATGGACGCAATGAAAACCGCGTCGGGATCAGATTTCGTAGCTGCGGACGTGGAAGCGCTCCCGCAGTTAGGAGGTGCACACGTAGCTACCTATGCCACGGCAATTCGTGAACGGGGCGCAGTTGATGGTCAACCAGTGGGCGCCCTCATCATTTTTTTCGACTGGACACCACAGGCCTCCGCAGTCGTACGCGGGGTGCGCCTTAGCGACGACGAGTGGGCACGGAGCCGCTGCATGATTGTGGACTCGACGTTTCGCATTATCGCGAGCTCCGATGAAAAGGGAATATTGAACGAACCGTTCCGCCTCATCACTGAGGGAAAAGCACGCGGATCTTACCGGTTATCGGACGGGCGGACAGTCTCTTTCGCAGTGACACCCGGGTACGAAAGCTACCGCGGACTAGGTTGGTACGGTGTAGTCATACAGACACCGACTGCCTGACGTCACCTCAGCATTGCCGGTGCCAGCGTTGACCTGATGTTCGGAAAGCGCCTCTTCTTTGAGCGTGTTCCGGTGCCCGCCTGTTTACACCGAAGTAGGTGGACACCATCATGGCGACGTCACCTGCTCAAAGCATGGATGTCCACGAACTAGCGCTTACCGTCAAAAGGCCGCGCACCTCGTGTCCGCAACATCAATCCTGTGCTCCAGAACCATCCTCAATCAAAAGGTCCAACAGTTTCTGGGCGTACATTGGCAACGCGTGCCTGTCGATCACGCATATGTGCAGATCTCGCTCTGCCCAGTCATCATTAAGCGGCACGATTTTCAGTGCCATCGTCTTTGCATGTCGGGCTGCCGTTCCCTCGGGCATGATACCTACACCCACATTAGCCTCGATCATGCGGCAGGCCGCTTCAAAGTTGCTGACTTGGATGCGAAGCCGCAATGAGCGCTGTAGCCCCGCAGCAGCCCGTTTCAGGAAGTTGTGAATCGCGCTCGCCTCGGGAAGACCAACGAAGTCGTAATCAAGTGTCTCCTCAAAATTGACGCTCGGTCCTTGCGCAAGGGGATGACTCAAACTCGTTGCCAAAACGAGTCGCTCGCAGCGATAAGGGATGAACTCCATGACTTCCGTGCGCACCGTCCCGGCAACGATACCAATGTCAGCTATGCCTTCTTGCACCCCCCTGACAATGTCGGCACTTAGCCGCTCGTGTAAGTCAACAGTCACATCCGGGTAGTTAATAAGGTACGTGCGCAAGACAGCGGGGAGAAATTCAGTCGTGCCCGTAGTATTCGCTAGCATGCGAACGTGCCCCTTCACACCAGTCGAGAACTCCTGAAGGTCCACTCTTAGCAATTCCAACTGACGGAGGACACGCCGTGCGTGGCTTAAAAGCGTCTCGCCCGCAGCAGTCAGTTGCACCCCCTGATTGGTACGGGTTAGAAGCTTTACACGTACATGCTCTTCCAGATTCTTGATGCGCGTACTGGCCGCGGGGAGTGAAAGGTGCGAGCGTTCGGCTCCACGCGTAAGGCTGCTTGCTTCCGCTATGTTTGCGAACAGTTTAAGGTCGACTACGTCAAAATGCACAGGTCTACCCGACAAGGTCGTATTACATTCAAACGTTCCATCCGCCCGTCTTGCCAGGTGCACGGCGCACAATCCGTTGTGGCCAACTCCCAGAATTCAGTGACACGTCACGCGCCGGGATACTGCTGCCTCCGTGGTTTGCCGCCATTTCCTGTTCAATGGCAAACGCGCGTTGTTCACTTAATCTGTCCGGACGGCCTCTTACTCGCTCTCCCGGTCGCCGAAGAGCCGTTTGATGTCAGGTGCACTCGGCTTCAACAACGGCGTGCGTGGAATTTCAGAGAGGATCTTGAAGCTGGCAGGTATCTGATAAGGTAGAAGCCTTTCCAAAAGAAACGTCCGCAATTCGACCGATTCGAGATAGGGCACTCCCTGCTTCAGCGTCATCACGGCAACCGGTACCTCACCCAGCCGTCGATCCGGGACACCGACGACAACGGCCTCCTTGACGGCCGGATGTTCGCCGATGGCGCGCGCAATGTCATCCGGATGAATCTTGAATCCGCCTCGATTAATGGCGTTATCGGCACGGCCCTTAATCCATAGAAAGTTATCCGCATCAAGAATCGCACGGTCGGTTGTGCGCACCCATTTCAGTGCATCGCCGAACTGACTACTGCGAAGTTCCAGGATGCCCTCTTCGCCAAAAGGGAGGACTTCATGGCTTTCGGCGTCCACAACTCGTGCTTCAACGTTCGGCTGCATCCTGCCGACGCTGCCTCTCTTTGAGGTGTAATGGCTGTGGAAATCCTTGATGGTCCAGCCCGCAACCCCACCGGCAAATTCGGTCGCGCCATATTGGACCAGCACAGGAATCCCGTACAGGTCAAGAAATGCGTCCACGATGGCAGGGTCCACAGGCGCAGTCCCGGAACGGAGTGCGATGAGACTGGACAGGCGTTCCCGTGGTACTTCTGCGTCGAGAATCATCCGCAGAGCGGTAGGAGGAAGGTTTGCGACTTTCGAACCATGGCGTTCGACAGCCTCAACCCACTGATCGACCTGAAACTTCTCGTGCAGAACGAGTTTGCGGCCGTCGGCAAGCGTTGTAAGCGCTCCGAAAATGCCACTAATATGGGTTAGCGGCGCCGTTACTATGCGCACACCAGAACGCAGCGATGGGTCCTCCTTCGAACCACTTTCATACTTGCGCCCCTGCACGAAGCTTTCATCCATGCTCTGACGGCTCAGTGCGATCCGCTTAGGTGTTCCCGTCGTGCCGCTCGTCAACATCTCGATCAGCACTTCAGGGTTTAGTCTACCGGCAAGGGGCTTGACTTCGGATGAACTATTGCGCCACCCCACTTCTCCATCGATTCTGGTGGGCAGCTGCAACATCGGAATACTTGCGGCGGTCGCTGCCTCTGCGATCTCCGGAACGCCAAGATCCGTATCGGTGCCGATCAGTATTGTTGGGACCTGGCTGGCAATGTCAATGGCAAGACGTTCCGGACCCATCAGCGGATTGAATGCGACAGCACAACGATTCGACGCAATGCAGGCAAGAAAAGCTGCAAGGTGCGGCGCCCGGCTTCGCAAAAGCAGGCCTACTCTCGCTCCCTCCGCAACCCCCGACTCATTCATAAGCGCCTGCACCTGCCGGGACAATGCGGATAGTTGACCCCACGTGCTCCAAGTACCTTCAGCTTCGACTGCATATGCGTCGGGGTCAATCGTAGTGACCTCCTGCAGAAAACGCTCGATGATCATAACTGTCCCGCAAGTGTAAGAGTTCCGGAAACCATGGTCGCCAATACAGACGACCTGCCAGCTTTAAACATATAGATAAGTTAGATATAAATCAACTGTCGCTATCGCCGGGCTTCGTCAGCTTGTCCATTCACATCGGATCTGGCTTGCGCCATGTTGTCACGTGGAAGACCCGCGCTGCACTGCCGCTCGCTCGCGCAAACCAAGTCCTGCGACAAGGCCCAGAGCCAGGAGCACAGGAATAGGGACGGCACGAAACACCTGCCGAGCGGACCAGCCCGATTGAAGCAGAAGGCCAATGATGAAGGGGCCTGTCAGAGCTCCAACACGTCCAACGCCAGCGGTGATCGCCAGACCTCCGGTGCGTGCATGAGTGGGAAAGAGACGACCGATAAGTCCGTTCGACGCATATAGCGGTCCGTTTAGAAAGACTCCGGAGATGATCACACTGAGCATGAACATGTCGCCACCAACGGGTGCGGCCACCATGCCGGCAAAACCCGTGCAAGCGAGCACGAGGAACGTCAGCAATACGGTGTATGGGTTGTGCGTGCGCTCAATACACGCTGCACAGATGAAGCCGCCAAATACTCCCCCGAGCTTGAACCACCCAACGGACGCGCTCGTACGAAAAGCAGTCGCACCCGCGCTATCCACAAAGATCGGCAACCATTGCATCAGCACATAGATAACGAACGCTACGAGGAACGTACTGATCCACAGCGGAATGGCGATATGAGCTCGACCGGACGCCAGCACATTGGCCAAGCCAATTTTCGTCTTGGTATCCTCGCTTGAAATAAACGTTGCCAGATTCGGAAATGAAGCGTGGGGATCAATCCGCTTCAGGATGCGCCGTATTTCGCTGTCTTGCCCCGAACGCTGAGCCATGAATCGAACCGACTCTGGTAGCACAGCCATTAGAAGCACGCATAGCATAAGAGTGGCAGCTCCGCCTACATAGAAAACAGAGCGCCAACCAGATTCGGGGATCAGCCATGCGGCTATGAATCCGGTGGCAGCCACACCAAGTCCGAACCCGGCCGAAACTACCATCACTGCTGTAGCTGATGCTCGTTTGGGCGCAACTTCGGCCGCGTAAGCGTAGGTGACCGTAACGGCAACACCCAGCGCCATTCCGGCGCCGAGACGCAAAGCAAGCAGTTGGGAGAACGTCCCGGCGAGTGCATGGCCGGCGCTCAACGCGGCGGAAATCAGCAGTGAGATGATGAGTAGCGGCCTGCGTCCGATCCGGTCAGCATACGGAGCCATCGCGAAGGCGGCGACAATGCCCCCCAGCATGGTTGTTGCGAAAATTGCTCCTAACTGCGCCGGTTGTAGCGCCATCTCGAGGCGCAACATGGGCCCCGCAACAGCCACGGCCTGAGTGTCGAACCCGTCGATAAAGGTGGCAAAAAAGCACAATCCGAGAAGAAACCGCTGGTACTGACTGAACTCCGCATTGTCGACGAATCCGTGTACGTCGATCCGCTGCGGATGTTCCGTTTTTTCTTGCTGGATGATGGCCAATCAGATCTCCTATATGGTGGTCGTGTCGTTGCCCCAGTCCAGGCGAACGTGGTTTCGCATTGAACGTCCCACCCGATACTTGACACCTCGAAGGCTTCCGACCGGGAGCCGGTTATCGTCCCGCACCGCCGAAAATGTCCCCGTACCAGCGCGATCAACAGCGGCAATACGTCAGCGAAACGATTTATTGATCGGACATGCCTACCGTGGATGGGGCGTGCCAACTCTTAACCTACGTGGCGCACGCCTTCGATGCCACACGATCGGCAATGCATTCACTTCGAAATACGTCAAAGAGCGCTGCACTCTCCATAGTTAACGTAGTTACATACGTTAACTACGTCAAGCTAGGGTAATCCAGTGTCGCTTGCCTCTCCCCGCAAGCGACCCAACGCCGCATTAGCGCTCCTGCGCGTGGTCCGTAGAACGCGCATCGTAATCAGACGTGTTCGGCTCACAAAGACGTTCCCCTATCCTGAAAAGAGGATTTCGCGCCTACCCCGGACATGGGTCGAAATGCGTCGCGATGCTGAATCCGATTCGGCACATCAACACGCATCGGCAAGCGAATCGTCAGACCTTCCGCGTTACGCGTGACGTCGCGGGATCGTCTACCGACCACCCCCGCTATGTGCTGGGCGGCTGTGTCGCTCACTGGCTAGACACATGGATGAATCTCGCATCGGCTTGGCGGCGGATGGGCACCATCGTCCTGCTACTCGTCTTCGGCGCGGTGGCAGCACTCAAGGGCAAGCCTCTTCTGTTCGTAGTCACTGATGTCGTGCTACTGGCCCGGGCAACGGTCTCGCGATTGTCGGGCCTTCGACGAAAGACATTTTCGTCAATACCTTCGCTTGTCGTGCACGTCCGCACCAGATGATGAGTATCGTGGCAATCGATCATCAAGCGCCGCAACTACAAGCTAGTCAACGTGCACCGGCCGTTGCCGTCTAACCCACAAGGGCCGCGGTACCGCGAGCGAGTCAGCGCGCAAAGTCTGTTCGCGTGACGCGACTGAGGGAAATGCCACTTGCGCTTCTGTACAATTGTATATATAAGTTAACTAATTCTCACATGGAAGCCGTTCGTGTTGACGGCATAAGGCGCATCGAAGCGAGACCCCAGATGCACGTGAGGGTGCGGTGGCGTAACGCTGCGCAATAAAGGAGACGACGTGTCCAAAACTTTCGATGTAGAGGTACCTGTTCTGATTGTCGGCGGCGGCGGTGCCGGTCTGACGTCTTCGATCCTGCTGTCCCGGCTTGGGGTTAAGTCGCTTCTCGTTTCGCGTTTTCCCGAAACATCCAGAATGCCGAAAGCGCACGTGTTGAATCAGCGAAGCATGGAAATCTTCGCGGACGCTGGTGTCGCCCCCACCATTTCCGCGCGCAGCACACCCGCAGAACAGTTCAAGGGTTTCGGCTGGTATTCAGGACTTGGTGGTGGCGGTCCCGCTGACGCGCACGGACGACGACTGGCCTTTGCGGAGGCATGGGGCGGAGGATTCTCCGATCCTGACTATATTGCCGCCAGCCCATACCCGTCGGCAAACCTGCCGCTGATCCGCCTGGAGCCGATTCTTAAACAGTACGCTGAAGAAAATGCGCTTGCGGACGTCCGCTTCAATCACGAACTACTGACGTTCGAGCAAGACGAAACTGGCGTCACGTCCACGATCCTTGATCACGCGAGTGGGTCAACCTACAGGGTCAGGTCAGCATATCTGTTCGGTGCTGATGGCGGACGCACCGTTGGAAATCTGGTCGGCATAGACATGGGTGGCATCGCCAAACTGAAAAAAATGTTTATGGTCCATATGTCTGCAGACCTGTCCAGCTACTTCAACGACCCAGAAGTCGAGTTCCGCTTTGTTTTCAATCCCGAACATCCCGAACACCTGCATTTTGGCGTGGTTCTGGTCGCCATGGGTCCAGACAATTGGGGCCATCGGTCTGAGGAATGGAGCGTCACCATGTCCTTCAACCCGGATGACCCGAACCCGGATGACGTGGACATCGTCAACTGGCTGAGGGAGACCCTGGGGATTCCTGATTTCAATCCCACGATTCATCACAAGGCCGAATGGTGGATGGAAACCGTGCTGGCCGAACGCTTCAGAAGCGGGCGCGTCTTTCTGCTAGGTGACGCGGCGCATCGGCACCCGCCAACCGGTGGGCTGGGACTGAATAGCGCCATCCACGACGCCTACAATCTTTGCTGGAAAGTTGCCGCAGTCCTCGCAAACCGTGCAGGAGACGGATTGCTGGATACCTACGAGGTTGAGCGCCGCAAGGTGGACGCGGACAACATCGAAACGGCAGTGCGTGCTGCCCAGAATCTCCAGAACATGTCGGAAGCTCTGGGCGTCTCACCTGAAAAGAGCGTCGACGAAAACTGGGCGGCACTACGCCTCTTCTGGGAAGACCTTCCCGGTTCCGAGGAACGGCGCCACGTATTCAGCACTTACATTGGTCAGCGGACGCTTGAATATCGCCAGCACAACACCGACTTCGGCTTTACATACGACTCGGCTGCCATCGTCGCTGACGGGTCGCCAGCGCCCGAGCCTCTGGACAAAGTACGCCTGTACGAACCAAGCACGCGCCCAGGTTCCCAGTTGCCACACGCCTGGGTATTGCGCGCCGGAGAACGACTGGCGTTGCGCTCGCTGATCCACGATGGTCATTTCGTGCTAATCGCTGGCGAGGACGGCCACGACTGGGTGGAGGCTGCACGCAAGTTGTCCGCAGAAACGGGCATCCCGCTACGCGCGGCGACCGTCGGCGTTGACAAAGGGGATCTGATCGACTTTAGGCTGGCCTGGCTTAAGAACCGCGAAATAGCCGCAGATGGCGCTGTGCTTGTCCGGCCTGACGGCTTTATCGCTTTTCGGACGTTACAACGGACAGAAGATCCGCAGGCCACGCTGGCATCGGCGTTAGCCCAGATCCTGTCCACCCCCATTCATGAACAAGCAGGAGAAAACTATGCGACTAGGTAACCTTTCGGGCAGGCTTACGCTGTTCACTGACAAGGGCGCCATTGACGTTGAACAAGCCAGTGACGGTCGCTTCGCTTCCGATCCCCAGGCTATCTATGATCGCTGGGGCGAGTTTGTAGGGTGGCACGCGCAGACGTCCCTCGACTCTCAGGTCACTCCGTTTTCAAACGATGATCTAGGTCCGCCAGCACCGCGGCCTCGACAGGTCTTTGCCATTGGCGCGAACTACCGTGCTCATGCAGCGGAAGGCAACTTCCCCGTTCCGGAGTTTCCGATGGTATTTACGAAATGGGTTTCTTCCTTCATCGGGCCCGTTGCGAAAATTGTTGTTCCCGGAGATACCGTCGACTGGGAAACGGAGCTCGTCGTCGTCGTTGGGAAGCAGGCGCACAACGTCGCGGATGGACAAGGCTGGCAATACGTCGCCGGTCTGACTGCGGGGCAGGATGTCACGGAGCGGACAGTCCAGCTTCGAGGCAACGCGCCGCAGTTTGCCCCGAGCAAGTCCTTCCCCGGCTTCAGTCCGTCAGGTCCGTGGCTCGTAACGCCCGATGAGTTTGCCGATCCAGGAAACTTGGCCATCGGCTGCACACTCAACGGTGAACAGATGCAGAACGCCAGGACCTCGGACATGGTATTTCCGGTTCCGCGCATCATTGAAGAGTTATCGCGCATCGTGACGCTTGAACCGGGAGACGTGATCTTCACGGGCACGCCGGCCGGTGTTGGCCTGCACTGCAATCCTCCGCGTTTCCTTCGCCCGGGCGACGAACTCGTCACCACCATCGAAGGCATTGGGCAGATGCACCATCGCTTTGTCGCCAACTGATTCTGGAGTCAGGTATGTCACTCCACCGTATTACCGATATCACTCTCGGCGTTCCCGATCTACGGGAAGCCATCGAGTACTACACGCAGTTCGGATTGATCGCCCAGCCAGTCGGGCAAAATGGTGACCAATGGTTTGGTACCGTTGACGGCGGCGATCGCCAATTGCGCCTCGTTCGAGCGCCGGTTCGGCGGCTCGTTTCACTTGGTATTGGCGCTGATGACCTCGATGACCTCTCACGCATCACCGCAGCACTGCAGCGACTGCAGGTGGCCAGCCACATCGAAGACAACGCGCTTTTCACAAAAGAGCCAATTACTGGCCTTGATGTGACTGTTTCCGTTGTCCCGCGTGTCATTCCCAAATCATTCGTGTTGCCGGCATATAACTATCCCGGCAGCATCGGTCGCCCCAATGACCGGGCACCGGCTGCGTTGCGCACGGCTCCCGTTCGGCCGCGCCGGCTTGGACATATCGGTATTGGATCTGTTGACTCGTCCACGACCAGGCGATTTTTCATGGAAGGACTTGGCTTCAAGCTGTCGGATCAGGTAAAGGACTACGCGACCTTCATGCGTTGCTCGACCGACCATCACAATGTCGTTGTTCAGACGGCGCCAGTCAACTTCCTTCATCACACGTCGTGGGAGGTTGAGGATATCGACGAAATCGGACGCGGTGCCCGCGCGATGCTCGAGGGCCATCCCGAGCGACACACGTGGGGCATTGGCCGGCACTGGGTCGGCTCCAACTTCTTCTACTACTTTCGCGATCCGGCCGGGAATCTGAGCGAATACTACTCAGACATGGACGAGATCAATGATGATCAGCTCTGGAAACCCGGTGTGTTTGAAGTCGCTGAAGCAGCCAACGTCTGGGGACCGCCGATGCCGCCGTCGCTCATCGAGCCTGATGATCTGGCAGAACTTATGGCCGGTCTCCATTGATCTGCCTCCACCTTGAGTAAACATCCATGGCTCGCGTCTCTTACTTATCAGCGTCGGACCTTTCCGAACAGGATAGGCCGCTTCTTCTGGGCAACCCACAACGCGTCGTGTCAGTATTACCCCCGGACGCGCCAGCGAAAACCGATACCCCTGCGAATATCTACCGTGCCATAGCCAACAGTCCCGACGGCCTTCGCCATTGGGCTGTGCTTGGACGATGGTTTCAGCAAGGATCAGAATTGCCTGCGCGGCTCCGCGAGCTGGCAATCCTTCAGGTTGGCTATTTGACAAAAACGCCCTACCAATGGAGTCACCATGTCGAGATTGGCCGAAAAGCAGGATTGTCTGATGATGACATTCGAAGCCTGATTGCTGCGACAAACGGGCGCGCACATGGACTCGGCGAACTTGAGACCCTGGTCCTTCTCGCGACCCGCGAGATCACACAGCAGCATCGGATGTCCGACGAAACGTGGAGCAAGCTTTTAACCAAGCTGGGGACTCCTCGCCTCGTCGACCTGACCCTTCTCATTTCACACGCTAACGCGGTGATTCGCGTGCTCGCCACACTTGACGTTGACGTAGAGCCGGAATTTCAGCCATTTCTGGAGGAATTCCCGCTATCGCAATAAGTGTGACCGCAACTTCACGCAAGTATCGCTTGAGCAAAACACGGGAAATACCGCGACGGACAATTCGCCCGTGCGGTCCCCACCCCAACCAGGAGAAAAACTATGTCAGATCCTGACACTCACTCACGCGCCGCGCTAATCAGGCAAATGTATGTCGCAAGCGACAGCGGTGACGTCGAAGGACTGCTGGAACGATTGGACGACGACATCGTGCTGGTTTTCAGTAACTCAGAGCCTGTGCACGGCAAAGAAGCGGTCAAGTCGACGGCAGGCCAGGTCACGACCAAGTTGAAAGGCGTACGCCATGAAATCCATGAGCTTTGGAGTGCGGCCGAAGATGCCGATGTCATCATCGCCCGCATGACGGTTCACTACACGCGATTTGACGGAACTACTGTCAGCCTTCCTTGCTGCAACGTCTACCGTATGAAAGGAGACCTAATCGGCGAATATCGCGTATACATGGATATCAATCCAGTCTTCGCCTGAGACGAAATTCCAGGAAGTTATCGGGTGACTGTCAGAGCCCGACTGATGCAGTGGCTGTGACGTCACCCTTCTCAACGGATAAGACCCATGACTCACGTTCCGTCCCAAGCCTCGACGGACCAGTCTTTTACAGCGCGGGGATCACATCCTGTGCAATCTTTCCGCTCATGATGCCGTCGAAGTTGCAACGGTCATCGATGGCCATCAAGGTTTGCGGATCTGCAGGAACCGCACAGATGTTGAAATCAATCCCGTGACTGAAGCTAACCAGCCGCATCTCGCCGAATGGCGCAGTCACCTTTTTTGAAAAGGTCGCAGCGTCGGTGAGAACTGGAATGTTGTCCGGAATCGCATCGGTGATGACCGCACTATCGCATGTCAGTTTCTGCTTCCTGCCCAGATCGTAGGTGAGATCAACTATCACAGTTGCGCCATTATTGTCAGCACTGAGCAAGGTCGTACGGCTCGTAACCTTCGCAACACCCCATGCGCATGAGGTCGTACTCAGCATCAGGTAGCCGATAGGTCCCTTTCGTCCCCTCGACGTGGCGTAAGAAACCCTTCCTCTCCATTGCCTCATGAAGATTGTCATAGTCCGCATCGCCGTCGTGCAGTTCGACGCGTGTGGTAAATGAAGCCACTATCTCGCCTTGTTATTCTGTTACCGTGCTGGTAATTACTTTTGAAGGCCGTCTGAGAAACCCAGCGAATTGAAGACACCCTTCGATGGCACAGATCTTGGGGCACAGCTACATGAGCCTCGTCTAACGTTGAAGGTTCTCGAAAATCGCTGCTATACCTTGCCCGCCTCCAATACACATTGTCACGAGCGCGTAACGTCCTCTGATACGTAGAAGCTCCGACAGCGCCTTCACCGTGATAATGGCGCCCGTCGCTCCGATGGGGTGGCCAAGCGAAATACCGGAACCATTCGGATTAACCTTGGCCGGGTCGAGTTTGAGCTCTCGAGTCACCGCGCAGGCCTGTGCCGCAAAAGCCTCATTTGCCTCAATCACATCGAGATCATCAATCGTAAGACCGGCGCGTCGTAGCGCCAAACGCGTCGCAGGAACCGGACCGATGCCCATGTACAGTGGATCGACGCCTGCATGAGCATAGGCCACGAGCCTCGCAATAGGCTTAATGTGGTGTTTTCTTGCCGCCTCGTTTTCCATAAGAACCAAGGCGGCGGCTGCATCGTTGATCCCCGATGCGTTGCCAGCCGTGACCGTGCCACCTGTAGTCTGAAATGCAGGGCGTAGCTTGCTGAGTTCGCCAATGTCAAGGTCCGAACGAACGTGTTCGTCTTTGTCAAAGGTGATATCTCGTCCCTTGATCTTCAGTTTGATAGGTACGATCTGACCATCAAACTTACCTTCCGCGATCGCGTGCGCCGCTCGGCGATGAGACTCCAGCGCGAGTTCGTCCTGCTCTTCGCGCGTAATGCCGAACTTCTCCGCAACTTTTTCGGCGGTCACACCCATGTGGACGCCGTGAAAAGGGTCGCTCAACACGCCAACCATCATGTCCACCAATCGGGCATCACCCATGCGCACGCCGAAACGAACATCAGTCGCGGCATAGGGAGCACGGCTCATGTTTTCGGCACCGCCGCCAACTGCGACATCGGTGTCGCCGAGCAGGATAGATTGTGCGGCGGAGACAATTGCCTGAAGTCCTGAGCCGCAGAGCCGGTTGACTGTTAGCGCCGGGGTTGACTCTGGAACGCCCCCCTGAATCGCAGCCACCCGGGCGAGATACATGTCCTTCGGCTCGGTCGTGATCACATTGCCGAATACGACGTGCCCGACCAACTCACCAGGCACACGACCTCGTGCTAAAGCTTCCCGTAGGACAATCGCACCGAGTTCGGCGGGCGGTACGTCTTTGAGGCTCCCTCCGAATTTGCCAATGGCAGTGCGAACACCGCTGACGACGACTACATCACGTTGCATGTTCATGCCCTTGCCTCACAAGATACGCGAGAGAGGCGTTGCGCTCGCCTCCCCTTAGAGCGACCGTGACCTGCGGTAAGCTACGCACGGCCGGCCCCACCGTTTCAGGTTGTCTGGCCGCGGAGTCTCCCCCTGGCGCCGTCAATCTTCCCGCGAATCGGCTATTCGAAGAAGTGGCCACGAGAATCGTGGCCACCGTCACACCGATCAGAGCTGCAAGCCGCCATCCACCGAAAGCGACTGCCCCGTCACGAATTTCGCTCGCTGTGAACAAAGGAACGCCACAGCGTTGCCAATGTCATCACCGCTGCCAATCTCCTGCATGGGCGTGGCAGCCTTCACTGCATCGATAAACGAACGATCACCGCTTTCATAAAGCGCCGCATGTCCAATCCCGGCATCAATGCAGCCCGGCGCAACACAGTTTGCGCGAATGCCAAATCTCCCCTCCTCCTTTGCGATGCCGCGCATCAAGGTCTCGATCGCCGCCTTTGGCGCGGCCGAGAGGATGTCGGCAAGCGGAATTCGCTCAACTGCGCAGGTCGTTACAGCACACAGCGCCCCACCGGAGTCGCGCATGTGCGGCAACGAAGCGCTCATCAAATTGAAGCAGCCGTTTGCATCGTCTGCCAACGTCCGTGCCCACTCTTCCGGCGTAATGCTGGCGATGTATTCCACCTTGAACGACGGACCGGCTGCATAGACAACGGTATGAATCCGCCCGTACCGCTCCCGCGTTTCGGCCAGATACTTCTTGACAGCGTTTGCGTCGGTGAGATCAAGCTTTGACGCCCACACCTGTCGCCCAGTCGCACGGAGCTCTTCGACAACCTTTTGCGCCTTCGCCTCATTGCTGCGGTACGTTAGCGCAATATCGCAACCATCAGCGGCCAACGCGGCACTGATCGCGGCCCCAAGACCCCCGCTACCGCCCGCCACCACCGCGACCCCATTGGGAAACCATGTGCTCATTACCATCTCCGAAAAATATACATAGTTAACGTATATAACTATGTGTGATCAGTCAAGCGGCAGGCCCGCTTCGCGTCGGCCGCCCTCATGGGCGGCATCTACGCAAGCAAAATCCTTGACTCACCACCGTAATGGCGCGGTCGACACGCAGTGCATTGCGCGGCCACGCCGGTATAGAAAGACTGCCCGCCCATCATCGCGAAACGCGAAAACGTCTGATGGAATGCAGTGTCCAACTCGTTGCTCTAGTCGTGCGGCATTGCGTCCAGGATGACGGTTTTCGTCTCAAGAAACGGCAACAAGCCTTCTGTTCCACCCTCGCGCCCAATGCCGGACTGCTTGAAGCCGCCGAAAGCGATACTGAAGTCTGTCCGGAACGAATTGTGGCCGACCGTTCCCGATCGCAATCGGCGCGCAACGGTATAGGCTCGGTCTACATCGTTAGTGAATACTGAGGCATTAAGCCCGTAAATTGAGTCATTCGCGATTTCGACGGCTTGCGCTTCATTTTCGGCAGGAATGACAGTGAGAACCGGCCCGAAGATCTCTTCGCGCGCGATCGTCGAATGGTTGTCGACAAATCCGAACACCGTCGGTTCGAAATAGAATCCTCGATCGAGATGCTTGGGTCGTCCGCCACCGGCTGCCAGAATCGCACCTTCTGCCTTGCCACGTTCAATGTAATGTTCGACACGGTCACGCTGGCGACGCATAGCGAGCGGGCCCATCTGCGTGCCGGCATCGAACGGGTCACCGACCTTGATCGACCCGAATGAGGCACTAAGCGCATCCAGTAGCGCGTTATGGCGTTCACGCGTGACTACGATCCGGGTCAGAGAGGAACATACCTGTCCGGTAAGAAATCCGGCCATCTGGGATATGGTGCGCGCAGCGGTATCAACGTCATAGTCGTCCAGAATCACTGCGGCCGATTTGCCACCCAGTTCGAGCGTACAGCGTGCAACGCGCTCCCCGCAGATCGAACCGATCCGTCGACCGGCGGCAGTCGACCCTGTGAAAGTGACCTTGTCAACGTCGGGATGACGAACAAGAAGTTCGGACACTTCGCGCTCTGCCGTAATGACATTGACCACGCCGGCGGGCAAACCGATCTTTTCACAGATCTCCGCGAAAACATAGGCTGCCGCGGGTGCCTCCGGGGAAGGCTTGAGCACAACAGTGCATCCCGCTAGCAGAGCAGGCGCGACCTTCCACGCGATACAGATAGACGGTCCGTTCCAGGGTATGATCGCAGCTACGACACCTACCGGTTCACGCACCAGAAGACCAACATTTCCCGTCGCAGGTTTGCGCTCCTCAACGAAGGGGTAGGTGTCAGCCAGGTCGGCGTAGTAGTTAAACACTCCCGCGAGTCCCGGAAAACGCGACCTGGCAATACTGTTGACGATCCCCGATTCCGTTGTCCAGATGTCAGCTAGATCGCCGCCGCGCGTCGCGATCTCACGCGCGATTGCTCGAAGGTAGTCGGCGCGCTGATGGTGACTTAACCGGGGCCACGGCCCTTCGTCGAACGCCTTGCGAGCAGCAGCGACAGCGCGGTTCATGTCATCTTCTTGTGCTTCAGGCACCCGGACGAACAGTTCTTCCGTCCCGCTGTTGATCACGTCGATCGTTTTTGCCCCCGATGGTGAGGTCCAGACTCCGTCGATAAACAAACAGTCCGGATGCTGAAGAGGCACGCCTGAGAGTGTTGCGTCGGTCATGAAAGTTGTCTCCGTCTATGCCGATAAACTATTGCGCTGTATATGCGCCGTCCGCTGCAAGAATGGCGCCGTTGACGAATGACGCGTCGTCAGAGCACAGGAAGAGCACGCATTGGGCGATTTCGCGAGGCTCGGCAAGCCTGCCGCTTCCAGGGTAAAGCGTCTGCATACGTGCAGCCCATTCTTCTTCCGAGAACCGCGCCATGTTTGTCTTGTTCATGTTGGTCGCCGTTGCACCGGGGGCGACGGCATTGACGCGGATGCCTTTCATTCCATATTCAATCGCCGCAATCTTGGTCAGTCCAGCGACTGCGTGCTTGGACGCGACGTACGCACTGCAGTTTTTCACAGCCACAAGTCCTGAGGCAGAGCAGGCGTTGACGATAGCGCCACCGCCAGTCTTGATCATCGCCGGGATTGCATACTTCATCCCGAGCCAGACGCCTTTCGCATTAACGCCCATCACTGCATCAAAGCGGCTTTCGTCCAGATCACACATTGGCGAAAAGTCGACAAGACCAGCGTTATTAAACAGGATATCTAGCCGTCCAAATGTTGCGACGACGAGATCAACCATGGACGCGACCTGATCCGACTTCGTGACATCCACTGTCACCGCAATGGCCTTCCCACCTTCTTCCGCGATCAATCCAACCGTCTCGGCAGCCGCAGCGCTATTGACGTCTGCAACAGCTACCGCGGCACCTTCGCGCGCGAACAAAAGTGCCGTCACGCGACCGATTCCATCAGCCGCCCCCGTCACTATCGCGACCTTTCCCTCAAACCGTCCGTTCATTGTGCTCCTCCATGTCAATACCAGTAGTTAATATGAGTAGTTACTGTGGTGGCTCAAGTCCGAAATACACGACCGATATCGTGCATCCCTTCGACCCTGTCTTCCAGGCGTGCATCGCGGCGGGTATCACAACGCAGTCTCCCGCCTGCAATATGACCTCATCCTCTTCGAGAGCAAGCGTGACCTCGCCCTGAAGAACGATGTCGTAGTCGAGGGTTGCCGTATGGTGAAACGGCGTGCTAAGTCCGGCGTCAAAGGAAAAGACCGCCCATCGCGTAGCGGCCGCAGGCAGTTCAATATCCAGCCACGCGGAATCCCTTCCACGGCGTGGACCGACTACCTCAGGAGGCTGCTGTTCTGTGCTCCAAACACGATTCCATTGAACTCCGGGCAAGCGCGGCGTCATTCCGTCTTCCACATCGCGAATCTCAGTCACCTTCGATTGACCGTCTTCTCCTAGGCCAACCACAACAAACCTCGACATATCACCTCCCACATTTCGCGTTTCATGTCTCGCCTTTTGACTTCAAGGTCATCAGTCCCGTGCGAAGGCCTCATCACGCCGCAGTGCACGACGGAGATCGTGCAAGCCAAAGAGCCAGTTCTCCAGGAGTGAATCGCCGCCGGAATGAAGGCATGGTCACCGACGCGCAACGTCAGTTCACCATCTTCCAGTCCAAGCGCGACCTCTCCCTGAAGAACGACAACAAGATCACACGTTGACGCGCCACGAAGTGGCGTCGCATGACCAGGTTCGAACGAAAGCATCGTCCATCGGGTCGGGCCTGGGGCGATCTCGATATCCGGAACCGTTGCGTCGTGACGCCGGCCCGGGGCCGGGCGCGGTTCGCGCGACATGTGCAACAGATCGCGCACCCGCGCATCGTAAAGATATGACGATATGCCGCCAGACACATCGCGTATATCGACGACACGCGAGCGCCCGTCATCGCCATGACCAACAATAGCTAGCCTTGACATTTGAAGCAGCACTGCAAGGCGCAGGACCCTATCACTGGCATCATCAACCTATCTAACTAGTTTATATGTTTGATGTTGTAGTTATAGCGTCCAACCTGAGTCGGGTCAAGCAAAAAGTCTCTTTAAGGTAGCCAATTGGGCCATGACCGCGCTCCACGCAATCGGCGGAATTGGCACACGACCGGCGTGTTTGGGTGCGTGCTGACCGGCGCTGGCGGGAATGCGCCCCGTGATGTGCCCTGAAGCAGAAAGGCTGCGGAGTGGAGCCGCTACACCTTCACGATACATGCACGAATTGAGGTCTATCTGCGGATGGCGCACTTGGCTGGAGACCGCCGGTTGGGAAGGTGATTAAAATGCCGCCGGCGCAGGGAGATATTTGTGTGAGCGACTCGCCGAACAGCGATATACGCGTCGCCAACCGTGAAGGTCGCCGTGATAGAAAACCCGGAGGATAGGACGATAGGAAATGTCGCAGGGCTCCCGTGATGCTGAGGCAAAGGCCCGGACAATGCCTTGATAGACACGCCTCGATAAGCGCACGTATTGAGACTGCACTAACCTGGATAATTTCAGGAAGACTGTGCCTGCTGCACAGGAACCGAAGAACGTCAGATGCGCGCAGCCACACAATGGCACTGTGTGGGGACGTAACTGCGCTTTTCTCGTCAGTCGACCGCGATCACGTCAGAATGTATCCGGCGGATGCTTTCAGTCGACGGCAACAACCCGGCTCACGCGACACTGACTTGCGACTCAGGGGATAAAGGATACGGCCGCATAACCTGGTGCTTCTGGAAAGCGACAAACCTAGGGAACCTCACATCCGAAGCATCCGCACATGTCATCGACTGTGTTACCGCACGGGTCAGCTAGTGGCAGGCGAGGAAAACACGGCAGCCTTCTTGTCGCACGCCAGATGTCGATTTGGAACCGCAACGCGGCCTGCCCCCGGGGCTGATCAGGCCCAGACTTCTTCCTGCAATATGTCGACCACCGACGTATGCGCCAAGCCTTGCAGGAAAAACTCTCCCGCCTTGGCCATGTGGGCACGCCAGTGTTTCTCCGCATCGTCCCCGCGCCCCGCCTCAATGTACTCGATAAGGCGCTCCTGGGACCGCACTCCCGCTTTCGAACGCTTCAGCGTAACTGCGGGATCCTCAGGCGGTCGGGTCCGATGAGCCAGTTGATTGTGTTTGTTGACGAGATCATGAAGTGCAATCCCCACCAGAGCAAAAGTCTGATTGCCGCACTGTTCCATAAGCGTGCGATGGAACTCTGCCGCAAAGCCAGTTATCACCAGACTTTTCTTCAGCTCCTCCTGCTCCGCGACGACATGCTGACGGAGAGCGGCAGCAGCCTCTACTGGCCTCGTTTCCGCGGCAAGCCGCGCAGCCTGGGGTTCAATCATGGAGCGTGCGGCATAAATGTCGCCCAGCGTTGCGCCCCGCGTCTGTAGGGCCACACCCATGGCACGTGATACGAAGTCGACGCTGGGCGCCTTGATCCGTGCACCGCCCCGTGCACCTCTGGCAACGCTGATAAGGTTTTCGAACTCGAGAATGCGGATGGCTTCCCGGATTGTCGGACGCGATACCTCAAACATTTCGATAAGCTTCGCTTCGGACGGCAAATTCTCACCTAGCGAGCCCTCGACGATCGCGCGCCTGATTTTGCCGGCTACGAGCTCAGCGATCTTGGGGATGCGCATTTGCGAATTGGGCTTGAGGTCGGACATGGAGAAATCTCGCTAAGGCTAGGTGTCACGAGCCGGATCCCGCTGCGCAGCGTCTGCGCATTTTCACTGATCCATGCATCGAAAACGTAAGTATAAGTTAGATAAGTATAAGTTGGACCCTTTGCGGTTATCAAGCTGGATTTGCCATGAGGGGATCGGACACGACGAGAAGCCAGGAACTCGTGATTGAAAATCGACCGGTATTCGTCGGATCATCATGCACCCGTCCCCACGCTAATTTCCGGTAAACCGCGGAGGCCGTTTTTCCCGAAAATGCGCGATACCCTCTGCAAAATCTTCACTTAGCAGACTGGCCTTGGTCTCGTTCATTGACAGAGAAAGAGCTTTGGCGAACGACTGGCTGCGTGCCTGCCAGAGCTGCCATTTGATAATTCGCGTCGAGCGGGGCGACGCATTGGCGGCAATATCCCGCGCGTATGCAAGGGCCTCCTGCAAAAGTCGCTCGGGCGCGCTGAGATGATCGACGAGCCCCATCCGACGTGCGTCATCGGCGACCACCTTGCGGCCTGATAGCAAAATATCAGCTGCCGCGCCTGCGCCCACCAATGCTGCAAGGCTGGAGGCCAGACCGATCTCGGCTACCAACCCACGCTTCGCGAACGGGGCAACAAAAACCGCCTGTTCGCTCGCAAAGCGGATGTCACACAGCACGGCGAGGGCAAGGCCGATGCCAGCACACGGTCCATTGACCGCGGCGATTACGGGCTGCGGTAACGCCTGGGGGGCACAGTAACGGGTCAGGACCTCCTGAGGCGCCTGGCCAACGAGTGCGCGATATGCCCCTTGCACCTCTCCCTCGCGCGGCACGGGAGCACTGCCCTTTTTCTCGGAAAAGCCCGAGAGCCTTTCCATATCCGCGCCGGAGCAAAATCCTCTACCGGCACCCGTTAGCACGACCGCACGCACGTTCTGATCCTGGGCTATACGGACCATAGTCCGGTCAAACTGGCGGCCCATCTCATTGCCCATTGCGTTAAGACGTTCGGGGCGATTTAGGGTAACGAGAGCGACTCCGTGTTCTACCTGACACGTTACGTATTCCGGAACGTGATGGTTCTCGTCTTCGATGTCTTGCATAGTTGGAAACATCTCGCCCCCCTCAGGCACGATCAGAATGCAGGACGGCAAGTTCCTGCGTGCGCTCGCCACCAGCGAGATGACGCAACATGATGGCCCGCTTCAGGAACAGATGCAGTCCACTTTCCGCCGCAAATCCAACACCACCGTGGACCTGGATCGCGACAGTTGCGTTGTTAAAGGCGGCGTCCATCGCGTAGGAGCATGCGGCTGCAACATGGAAGTCCGCGTCAGGGGCATCATCGCCCAGGGCGATGGCGGCAAAATACAGCTGCGAACTGGCGGCTTCTGAACGCAGCGCCATGTCGGCGCAATGGTGCGAAATCGCCTGAAAGGCTCCAATAGGTTTCCCGAACTGTTCGCGGATCTTGGCGTAATCCACCGCACGCTCTAACGTAATCCTTGCAATGCCGGTCAACTGGGCAGCAATTAGCAGACTAGCCGTTCGCCATAGGCGATGATCCCCGCCCGCCGTGCTGTATAACGCTGACGCGACGCCTGAAGCTCTCACGAGGTCAACTGTCTCGTCCGTCGACTGGACAACATCGCGTCGGATGAAGTCATGCGCCTCTGCGACCACGCATCCTGATGAAGAGATGCCAACGACTAACGCATCGTCGGCACGCGTCAGAAGGTGGAACTCCCCTGTTAAACCTCCATCCGCGACATTACCACCCAGTGA
Source organism: Paraburkholderia sp. GAS32 (assembly GCF_050434225.1). Lineage (NCBI taxonomy): Bacteria > Pseudomonadati > Pseudomonadota > Betaproteobacteria > Burkholderiales > Burkholderiaceae > Paraburkholderia > Paraburkholderia sp. GAS32. The sequence goes on from NZ_JBNPVS010000024.1 coordinate 65,730, forward strand.
GCTGGCAAACGCGACCTGCTTGACGCCCGTTACAATCCGCTGGGCAAGAACCGTGTCACCAGCTTCCGCGGCAAGGCGTGCTGCCAGCGCTGCTGCGAGTACATTGGGCGAGACCAGCTGGCGTGCAAGCTCGATGTACATCAGCGCCTCATCCGTGATGGGAAAACCTGATCCCCCCACGGATTCATCGAGCCCCATACCAATGCATCCAAGCTCCGCAAGAACGCTCCACTCGGGCACACCCTGACTCGTATTCGCTCTAGCTTTTGCTATTGCGTTTGCGACCGTGCCGATAAACTCAGACTGACCTTCTGTAGGCAAGATATCGATCATGCTCAGTAGCTCCGGGGCAGGCCGAGAATACGCTCGGCAATGATGTTGCGACGAACTTCGGAACTTCCTCCTGCGATCACGTACATGCGATCGGCAAAAAAGCCCCGCACCCAACTGTCCCAAGGACCATCAATTTCAAGCATCTCACCACCGAGCAACTCGGCCGCAAGAGCTCGAACCCGTTGCTGAAGCTCACCAAAAAACAGGAACGGGAGTGTGGCTTCGACACCAACCGGGAGTCCACGGTTGGCCCTCGAAATCATTGCGTAGCTTAGGGAGCGCAGCGCTGCGGCATCAGTTCGAAGCCTGGCGAGCCTTGACACAAAGGCGTCGTCGACCGATGACGAATGAATGCTACTTCTTGCCAACTCAATCAGCTGTTCGACCAGTTCGCCGAGTTCGGCGCCATGATTAGCCGTGGCGCCCGCCCTCTCGTTCGCGAGTGTCGTCATTGCAACCTTCCAGCCTTCATTCAGCTCCCCGACAACATTCGAGAGCGGCACACGCACATTGTCGTAGAACACCTCATTGAAATGTTCGTCGCCCGCAATGGTGCGCAACGGCCGGACCGTAATACCGGGCGTGGTCATGTCGATGATGACCCACGTAATGCCCTTGTGACGACCAAGGCTGGGATCTGTCCGTACGAGAGTTTCCTGGTAATCGGCATATTGCGCGTGGCTGGTCCACACTTTCTGCCCGTTGATAACGAGATGATCGCCATCAACCTCGGCGCGCATTCGCAGTCCCGCGAGATCCGATCCTGCACCCGGCTCTGAAAAACCCTGACACCAAACAACCTCGCCGCGCAGGATCTTCGGCAGGTGAAAGGCCCTCTGTTCCGGCGTTCCAAGTGCCATCACGGTGGGGCCGGCGTGGTTGATAGCGATCGAGAGGCAACCCAGGGTTGGCGCCCGTGCGCGCGCAACCTCTTCATACCAGATCATCTGCTCGACGGGACTGAGATTAGCGCCGCCATACTCCTTGGGCCAACTGATTGCCCCGAAACCGCCTTCGAACTTCGCCCGCTGCCAGGCGAGATCGAAATCACGCATCGCGTGGCCGCGCGGCGGACGTTGTCCTTTGGGCGCACTCTCGGCAAGCCAGTCGCGCACCCTCTCCCGAAACAACTTCTCACTTGCTGAAAAGCGAAATTCCACGCCAGCCTCCAGTCTCCGATTTGCAGTGCAAGATCAAAGTCTCGCACAAAATTATCTAACCTAGTACAATCATATATACATTTATCTTGTCGTCAACCCCCGATACGCCCCTCCGATCCGTATCGTCGCCCTGGATGAACCTGACACATGTCCATCAAGACCAGACTGACCGAATTGTTCGGCATAGAGCACCCGATTGTTCAAGGCGGAATGCAGTGGGTAGGCCGTGCCGAGCTTGTTGCGCCTGTAGCGAATGCTGGAGCACTGGGATTTCTTTCTGCGCTCACCCAGCCGACGCCTGAAGCCTTGGCGTCCGAGATCCGTCGCTGCCGTGACATGACTGACCGGCCCTTTGGTGTCAATCTTACGATCCTGCCAACCATCAGTCCGCCACCTTACGCGGAGTATCGCCGAGCAATCATCGAGGGCGGCGTCAAGATCGTGGAAACCGCCGGCTACAAGCCACAGGAACACGTCGATGAGTTCAAGCGGCATGCGATCAAGGTCATTCATAAGTGCACATCGGTTCGCCACGCCCTATCGGCAGAGCGCATGGGAGTTGATGCCGTTTCGATAGATGGATTTGAATGCGCCGGGCATCCCGGAGAAGACGATATCCCTGGGTTGGTTCTCATTCCAGCCGCTGCCGAGAGGGTTCGAATTCCCCTGATCGCAAGCGGCGGTTTCGCCGACGCCCGTGGACTCGTCGCAGCATTGGCGCTCGGCGCCGATGGAATCAATATGGGGACCCGCTTCTGCGCGACGCAAGAAGCGCCCATTCATGACGCGTTCAAACACAGGCTCGTGGAGGGTGACGAACGGGCGACCGACGTCATTTTCCGAACCTACCGGAACAGCGCACGTGTAGCGAAGAATGCGATCAGTCAGCAGGTACTCGCGGCCGAGGCAGAAGGCAAACCCTTCGAAGCTGTGGCGCACCTCGTCCGCGGCATTCGCGGGCGCGAGGGGTTCGAGACGGGTGAACTCGATCACGGCGTCTGGTCGGCCGGTATGGTTCAGGGCCTTATCCACGACATTCCTACCGTCCGTGAACTCGTCGAACGGATCGTCGACGAAGCAGAGCAGATCTTGCGCAACAGGCTCACCGGCTTTTTGGCATAACTACCCGTGATCAATGGGAGAGGCTCCAACGCTGGTGCCCTCCCCGCTAACGCCTGATGCCGTTCCGTAATGCGGCACGCTAGCCGCATACTCATGCTACACCTTACGTTCCCGTGAAGACGGGTTTGCGTTTTTCCATGAAGGAGCGCACACCTTCAGCATAGTCTGCGCTACGTCCTAACAGCCTCTGAAGGTCACGCTCGAGATCCAGCTGCTGATCGAGTGTGGACGTACTGCTGGCACTAAATGCTCGCTTGATGGCGGCGAGGGACAGTGGTGCGGCAGCGGCCAGACGCTCGACCAATGCCTCGGTCTCCGCGCTGAACTCATCGTCATCCACCACCTTCCAGATCATTCCCCATTCCGCAGCAGTCGAAGCAGATAGCGGCTCACCCAGTAATGCCAGACCTTTGGCCCGCGCCTGTCCCGCCAGCCGGGGAAGCACCCAGGTTGCGCCTGCATCCGGGACAAGACCGATAGAGACGAAGGATTGAATGAAGCGTGCGCTTCGCGTCGCGATGACGATATCGCCCGCCAGCGCCAGACTCGCCCCCGCTCCGGCCGCAACGCCGTTTACAGCGCACACGACAGGTATCGCAAGCCGCGTGAGACGTCGGATCATTGGACCGTAACGAAGTTCGAGTGCCTCCCCAAGATCAGGTGGCGCGCCCGTCCCGGCCTTGCGCTCGTTCAGATCCTGCCCGGCGCAGAAACCGCGGCCTGCGCCCGTGATCAACAACACACGCAAGCTCACGTCATTTTCGACCCGCTCAAGGACCGACTGGATTTCCGCGTGCATCTGCACGTTAAAAGCGTTAAGTCGTTCGGGGCGGTTCAGGCGCAATCGTGCGACACCACCATCACTGTCAAATTCAATGGTCTGATACATATCGATTCCAGGATTTACTGTCGGAAAATTTGCGTGCGTGGTAGCCAACTTAGACCGTGCCGCCTTCTTCGCCTTTCGCCTGATGTTGCTGCCTACTGACGGAAGCTCCAGATGAAGACTCGTTGTCGTGCCGGTTGCCTGAAATGTTCGCTGACTGGACGACGCCACCGTCTTCCAGCAGACTCCTGATCGCAACTTCATCCATGCCCGTTTCCCTAAGGATCTCCAGGCTGTGCTCACCCAGACGTGGCGCCAGACGCCTGACGTCCGGTGGAGTTCTGGACCAGCGCCCCGGAATCTGCATCGTCTTTAGCAGTCCCTCGCTCGGATGCTCGGACGTGCCAAAGAAGCCAACTGTCTGAAGATGTGGATCGTCCAGCAGACTCTCGGGTGTATGGAGCGGATTGGCAGGTATATCCGCCTCCTCAAGCAACCTCATCCATTCCTCGGTTGTCTTGGTTGCCATGGCATCCGCGACCATGCCATAGAGTTCCCGAATGTGCTGGGTGCGCGTGCGAATATCAATAAGTCTCGGGTCCGTATTCCATAACTCCGGCCGCCCCATCAGTCCGCAAAATGCCTTCCAGTGACGATCGTTATATACAAGCACGCAGACATATCCATCCTTCGTCTTGTACGGCCTGCGCTCCTGGACCAGTAGCCGGTCATACCGCATGCGCCCCGACGGCGGCAAAAATGTATGACCTTGAAGATGATCCCCAAGGACGTACTGGGCCATGGTTTCGAACATCGGTATTTCGATTGCCTGCCCCTGGCCGCTGGTCCGTTGGTCAAGTAGCGCCGCAAGGACCGCATTGACGACGTGCAAGGCAACAGTCCGGTCAACAATGGTTACAGGAAGATAACGGGGCACGCCGTCACTGACATCTGCCGACAGAGCCGGCAATGCTGTCAGGCCCTGAATGAGATCGTCGTAAGCGGGCTTCTGAGCATACGGGCCATCCTGTCCAAACCCAAACGCGCCGACATGAATGAGACGCGGGTTCAACTCCTTAAGCGTCTCGTAGTCGAGGTTCAGTCGCTTCATGGCCTGTGGCCGTACGTTGTATACCAGGACGTCCGCCTCCTTGACGATGCTCAGAAAGGCGTCGTATCCCTTCTTTGTCTTCAGGTCGAGCGCAATACTTCTCTTGTTGCGATTCAGATTCAAAAAAAATGCGCTCATGCCGGGATTGCGCGACGGTCCAATTCCTCGCGTGCTGTCACCCGTTGGAGGCTCCACCTTGATCACGTCTGCGCCGAAATCGCCAAGGATCTGGCACGCCCACGGTCCCATGAGCACAGAAGTGAGTTCCACGACCTTAACGCCGTGAAGGGGCGCATGTGCTCCCGTCCCGCACCTGGCTCCAGCCCCCTTGATTTGGTCTACCATGACAGTTTCCTCACGCCGGTTAGCGCAGATGCCACTTGGCTTTGGGAACCGACCACCGGTCCACCTCCGCCTCTCCCAGCGGATTGCCCAGTTGCGTGTATGTAAGAGCAACCTTCACAGCGACAGACGGCGGCAGGTCTCTTGCCTCCCACACGGCCTTGACGGATCCCTGCGTCGCGGCGGCGGGCTTTACAGCGATGATCGCCGCCAGTTCATGCGCACGGTCCCAGAGCAGTTCGCGCGATGTCACTTCACTGACCAGGCTGATTCTCAGCGCGGTCTGGGCACTTATCCGTTCGTCATTACCGAGCAGGATCATGCGCATGATTTCCCCCAGCGGGATACGGCCCAGCATGCCCGTGGGTTCGACCGCTGAAACCATGCCGAAGGTCACGTGCGGATCGAAGAACTGCGCATCCTCCGAACAGATGATGATGTCCGCCTCGTTGAGCCAGTAGAACGCGCCTGCCGCCGCGATGCCGTGAACGGCGCAGATCACCGGCTTCCACACGGCGTTCTGCTTGGGACCGAGCGAGGGACCCGGATCTTCCCAGTCAAACGGCGGAAGAGTCTTGTCCGCCCACCCACCTTCCTTGACGTCTGCCCCGGAGCTGAAAGCGCGATCGCCCGCGGCTCGCAATACGACAGCACGCACATCTCTGTCCCGTTTCACGCGGTCCCATGCGTCCTTGAACTCTTCACCCATCTTGTGATTGAAGGCATTCAGCCGATCGGGACGATTAAGCGTGATAGTGGCGACCCCGTCGGGTGAAGTCTCATAGAGAATTGTTTCGTAATTCATTGCATCTTCCGTGATGTTCAGTTCGTACGCCCTCCGCTCAGAAGGCGCATTGGGCGTTGCCGGTTATTCGGCACCAGCCAGCTCCGAGTCAGTGTCGACTTCGGCGTGACGTTCAACCTCGTGGTCAATCAGCCTGCGCAAATCCGCGGCGGCCGGCAACGGCAATTCCACCGGCGCATCGCGTGTTGGCAACAGGACAACGGCCTCGCCGGGAGTGACCGTGGTACCCCACTGATTCTCTACCCAAACATCAAGATGCACTTCGTTGCGTCCGTCGACCTGTCTTTTGTCCTTTACACGACCTTTGATCCAGTAGGTGTCACCCATGTACACGAACTTGCGATGCTCGCAGCGCAGCTTCCATAGCCAGCCGTCATCACCCATCCAATTCGTGATCACGTTGGTCAGAAAGGTTTCGCGCAGCCCGCCATAGTCGTATGGAGTTGGAATACCCATCTCGGCGGCCCATTCCTTCTCCCAATGAAGCCGCTGGACAGTATCCGGAACGTTCAGCGCATTCTTCGTAAAGAGCCCTGGTGCCTTCCTGCGAACCTTGTGGGACAGGCCAAAGTTTCCGGGCGGGGTCAACTGCATGCCCCAGCCAATGTGCCAGACGATCAGGTCGCTTAGACGCAAGGGCCCTCTGGCAATTGCAGGTATCTCCGAGCCCACCTGCACATCTTCCCAATAAAGCGTGTCAGCGCCACGAATCGTCTCCGCTGCCACAGCTGCATCGATTGCCGCGATCTGTTCGTCCGTGTATGGCTGAGGTAGTTCGTACTGTTTCTTTCGCTCGGCTGAGGCTTGCCGCTCAGCACGTATCCACGTACCGCGACGAATCGCTACCAGTTCGTCATTCTGATTGCGGTAAATAAAAGCGAGAATTTCCGAAACCGTTCGCCCGCTAAACCGGCTGTTGTCGCGCACTTGAGCTCCAACCAGCGCGCACCGGGTCAGCATCCTGTCGTTGATCCGTAGTGGTTGCCACCACTCGAATTCCATCACTGCCTGATAAGAGCCAAGTCCGGCGAGTGGATCACCCTTCAATAGGGCTTTCTGTTCCGGCGTGGGCGAAGCGTCCTGCTCACCCATCGTGTACAAAAAGTTCGGCGGCGCAATGAGACCTTTCCAGCGCGTATTGTCACCATACGTCTTATTGCACCACAATGGGTTTTCATCGCCGTAGCCGAGTGCGAAATGCCTCACGCCATCAAACGTAACTTCAAAGTTGTGCGGAACGCGCGGCTGGTTGAATTCCAGCCCGACGCGCTGTCTCAGCCTCGCAATACCCTCCTCCGTCATCACACCATATGTGGAATCTTCCGACAGCTCAGTCATAGTCTCATCCTCGTTACGTAACGTTTTGACATCCCACTTTATCCTATATATAAGTTAAATATGTAGGGCCGTCTAGTGGCGTTTACGCGGCGCCGCGATCCGCACGCGCGTCCGCCGCTCCGGGAGCAAGCGGACGCCTGCCCGCTTTATGCGTGAAACAGCTACAGAAAACAGGCGGCACTGCCGATATAGAGCAACGAAACTGACTTTGACGAAGATCTCAGCGGGCGTGCCTGACCTGACCGCCCGACCATTTATGTTCAACCGCCACCCGTGGATGCTCAGACGGTGTCAAACGGTCAGAGTGACCGGTCGGATCTTTTTTTGCGGAAGTCGCTTGAGGCGCTCTTGCCCTCGACGGCGTCATGTCCCCCCTGACGCGATCGCTGATGGTTCGGTTCGAAACGCAGTCCGTCGACATGACGCTCCCCCGGTGCTGTACGCCATGGACTGGGCGTGTCCGGCATGCGGTCGATCGGAACCCCAGATCGCCCAGCTAAACGCAAACGGCTCCTTGATGTGCCGTCTCGTTGAGCATCACGATCACATGAAGGACCCTGTCAAGACAGAGTTCGAACGTGAGTGCAAGTCACGAAAAGTCTTACTGGCAGATGGTATCGGCGAGCGCTTCGCCGAGAGGGCATCTCAAATGGTTTCGGCATATGCCAATGCGATCATCTGTGACGACTGCAACGCAGCCGATCGGAACTTTTCTTTCTCGCCGCAGGAATCCGGCAGTTCGTGAAACCACGGGCCAACACGCCACATGAAATCGACGTTAACATGGGGGATGAACAAGATACGCGTCTGTACTAAACCGCTGAGCGGTTTAGTACAGGTATTCCTATCGTAACGGTAGCGTTATTCGCCGAATCCGGCACTATCGAAAACGCGCCCCGTTCGGCAAACTGTCGCGGATCCTCCGACCTAGGGCCGTCGGCGACCCGGTGATCTCATCTGAAATCAATGTTGAGAGGGGAACCCGTGCTGCACGATGCGAAGTGGCATTTGATACGGGCACAGGCAAATGGGCGCGTCTCATTCGTTTGGACGGGAAGCAAAAGTTTCGTCGCGAGGGCGAGCCGACCTGCCACTTTCGGGAGCAGGCGGTTACGTTCTTATTTGCCCTTTCACAGATGCGCTCACGAAAACAGTGGCAAAGATTCGACGGCGGTTTGCCGCCGACGTCGCGGGGACGTGGATCGACTGGGCCGTGCAGCAGTTTCCTCGCCGGTCGAGCCGAGCCGCCGGTTCAGATCCGACAGCGCTCGACAGACGGACGTGCGGGCTGGCATCTCCGTCAATGCCAGTTCAAGCCGGTCCAGCAGTACCGGCAGACTCAATTCTCCAGTTACCTTTCCTGCTAACTTCCGCTTCCGCATAAGGCCGCTCCCCTATAGCTGTCGAGATACGCGCTGGCATCGACGTCACCACCAATCGTCAAGCTCCAGCGACATCTGTTTCTTCGCGTTTGCGCCAGGAGCACCGTCGGATACATTTCCCTTTGGCGACGGTGGTTTCAGCACATCGAGATGGAAAACCACATCCACGCCGAGCCGGACAAATCCATCATTCTCCCGCTTCGGACTCTCAGCAATGTTCGGAATAGCGATGCTTCCCACTACCTCCTCCGCCCCCCTGTTCACGCAGCGTCCGCCAGCATCGAGTGACGACAGTCAGCCGCGGCGCACCGGCATGTGTACTGCGCCCGGACGTCTTCATCCAGCGGATCGTCAGTGCCACGCAAAATGAACAGTTCTTCACCGGCCCCGATGGGCCGAAGCGTATGGATGAAAATGCGGCCATCGTGTTCGACGGTCTCGCAGTTCGGGGCACAGGCGTGATTGAGCCAGCGCGCGCTATTGCCGCTGCGGCTGCCGTCGATCACCCGCCCATCCGAGAGCCGGAAAAGAAATGTGTGTCCTTCGACACCTTCACGCTGGTGACGGCGCACCGCAGTTCGCCAGGAGGTGATTTCACCCTTGTACTCAAGCACGCGTTCGCCCGCCGAGAGCGGATGTATGGCGAACACGCCTTTGCCGTGAACGGAAGACCGCCGAACAATCACGCGCCGCATACTCTGTCCTTTCCCGATGTCAGCGCCTGTAGGCGATCACAAATAGCGCTAGCCGTGTTCACAGCGGCGCTAACGTGATCACAAACTCTGCTAGCTTAGCTTGCACACGACCGAGGAATCGAATCGGAGCATTCTGCGTCGCTGCGCTGGAGCGAACGTGGTTTGGTGCGGCACTGATCTCGGTCCAACATATTCGCCATCGACTCGGTGACGAATGGGAAGCCAGAATAGCCTTCATAGAAGGGGTAGATCTATTTCTTCATCACGCTTCGAAAGCAGCGATTGCAAGCGGGCGCAACCTTTCTCGATATGCGCAATCGAACGTCGAACTGGATTTCGGGTATGAGCGCACTCGCTCGACACGCCTCATCGGCGTTTTTGATACTCCTGCTGCCAAGGCGCGCTAGCGGCGTTACTGGGCAGAATACAGCTTGGTTGTTGTGCAACAGCAACAGACGCCGCGTCGCCTCTGATCGCCGGATTCCCCTTCCCCAGCAAGGGATACAGCGTTTTTCCGCCGCTCGCAAGCCTGTGAACACGGCTAGCGGCATTTAAGAACGCCAACATCTGCTGCACGCAATGTCGCCGATCTCACCGGGTTGCACACCCTGTCTCACGCCACTGTCCGCAAAGAGACGCTCAACTGCGGTGAGCACATTGAAAACGACCAGTTCCACGTTGGGTGGTTCGCGGGAACCCAACACCCTGGTGGAGCGAAGCACCTGCGTCTCGCAATTGACGGCACGGTAGTCACGGCGGTCCCGCTCGAAGAGGTGCGCAGGTTCGAAGTTATCGCGGGACGTGTCGAGTGTGAGGGGATAGCGGCTCGACGATTCGCATGTGCTCTCCAGCGTCCAAGCCTGACGCGCGTGCATATCGCTGCTGCACTCGACCAGTGTGGCTGGGTCTGTTCTACTTTGGTCGACGTGGTCACAGATGGTGCTCGGGGTATGCGATCGTTAGTGACTTCAGTGGCGCCTTGCGGATTCTTGACTGGTTTCACATCGGCGTGAAACTTCACGCTGTGCGGTCGGCGCTCTGCGCATACACATTTCCTCTCTACCAGCGACCGGTGGTGATGCGGCGATGCGAGCGACTAATAAATCGCGTGCGCGACAAGCTGTGGCGCGGCCGGGGCGACGCGGCAATCGAGATCCTACGTACGCTCATCGCCTCCCTGAATCTTGAGATTGGATCTTTGCCACGGTTCTATGGTCTCGGCGCCGGCACAGCGAGTAGCGCGGCCGCTCGATTATTGACCTTCCTTGTGAACAATCGCAGCGATCTTATCGACTATCAACAAGCACGTATGATCGGCCGTCGAGTATCGTCGGCCTCGGCCGAATCGGTCATGAATCATTTGATAAACCGACGGCTCACGAAACGTCAACAAATGCGTTGGTCGTTGAAGGGCGCTCACTACCTACTGCAAACCCGAGTAGAACTGCTCGACGGGAGGCTGGAGACGTGTTTCGCCAAGCGCTTTCCTCACTTCAGATCGCCGGAGGTCGCTCGACAATGAGCGCCTCTCCCCCACTTTTTGTCCACTCCCATTGACACGGCTAGCGGCAATTGTGAGCACCAACACCCCCCACCAAAGCACATTCCTAAGCGATCGGCGGAGAGGCTCATTTTCGCCCGTCACAACCCAGGCGTCCTTCGAGATACTGCTTGCGCCAGTCGAACACCTGATTCGCGTTCACTCCATGACTCCGCGCAATCTCCGCTACCGAACGTAGTGAAGCACAAAACCGCCCTCGCCAACGTGGTCCAAACGGGTAACGCACTGTGCCACTTTCGGCCAAGACAGGATGGTTCGCGCCGTGAATCTGCCAATCACCAGTTTCCCTACATTTCACAGCACCAGGTACCTAGATAAGCAGAAGCTAGCCAAGCATTAAAGGATTATCTCCGCTTTGGCAAATGACCTGTCGTTGTACTTCCGTGCTAGGGTCCGAAATTTTTGCCTCTGTTAGAACGATTGCCAGTCGTCACCTTTCGACTCCGGCGACGCGACGTTAGTCTTGCGGGCCGAAATAGAACGTGTTTTCGTTGCGTCGGACGATTTTTCGGGGTTCACTCGTTCCGCCGAACTAGTTGATAGAGCAGGCAGGCGAGGTTCGGTACGGGGTGCCGCGATCCGGGAGGCGGCTAGCCCTGCATCAGCTACCTTGAACAAGGAAACTGCACCCTTTAGTTGGGTTGCCTGTTGTTCAAGCGATTGGGATGCTGCCGCTGCCTGTTCGACCAGCGCTGCATTCTGTTGCGTAACTTCGTCCATTTGACTAACAGCCTGACTGATCTGTTCAATACCGAGACTCTGTTCTTCAGAGGCTGTGGCAATTTCCCCTACGATGTCAGAAACCTGTCTGATTGCCTGCTTAATCTGGCCCATGGTCACGCCGACCTCGGATGCTTGTTGCACACCGTCCTCAATCGTTGCCACGGACGACCCGATGAGCTCCTTGATTTCCTTTGCAGCAGTGGCAGAACGCTGGGCCAGACTACGAACTTCGCTGGCAACGACAGCAAAACCACGTCCCTGTTCGCCAGCGCGTGCGGCTTCCACGGCAGCGTTCAAAGCAAGAATATTTGTCTGGAAGGCGATGCCTTCAATCACGCCGGTGATCTCAGAAATCTTGTTCGAACTCGCGCTGATTTTACCAATGGTGACGACCATCGATTGGACCGCATCATTGCCAGATTCGGCCATCTCAGTGGCGCTCGTTGCCAAGCTATTCGCCTCGCGTGCATTGTCGGCGTTCTGCTTCACGGTCTCCGTTAGCTGTGTCATGCTGGCCGCCGTTTTCTCAAGTGATGCCGCCTGTGCTTCAGTTCGCGCCGACAGGTCCATGTTTCCGGCTGCGATTTCGTGAGACGAGTTGGTCAGGTTATTTGTTGTCCCTCGTACATTTCCGACCAGACCCGCCAAGCCCACGTTAATCCCGTTCAAGGCTTCCAGTACTCTTCCTATCTCGTCGCCGCGATCGACTGGCATTTGCGTGGTCAGATCACCCTGCGCAAGGCGTTGAGCAGCAGCCTCCGCATCATGCAATACAAGGCTGACCTTGCGTCGGATCAGCACATATGTGCCCACGCCAATCATTAGTATAACGATGGCACTTAGAATGGCACCAAACGTTGCGAAAGGAGCTGCTTTCGATCCAGCTAGAGAATCCGCAACTATTTCACGCCCAACAACAAGCGCTGCGGCCCACGCCGTAATCAAACAGGATAGTTTTAACGCGAGGCTGGGCATTGTCGAACTGCTAATGTCAACACCCGTAATCGTTGCACCGATTACCGTATCGCGACGATCGAAGATCGGACTGAAGAGGGAGAGGAATTTCTTGTCAGTAGAGCGCGTATACCCAATGTACTCGTGTCCAGCCAGAAGCAGCTGATAGGAAGGGTGAGAACGGTCGAGGGTTCCACCCAATGGGCGAGCGCCGTTTGCATCCCTCACCGTCGTTACGATCCGGACGAACCTATCGTCGTCACGGACAAAAATGGTCGCGCCGCCGCCCGTTTCTTTTGAGTAATCGTCGACTACCGTGTGGTCTGCATTGACCTGACGCCCTCCGTTGCTCAAGATCGGTGTCGGGTAGCCGCCGACCTCGATACGTCTGGTTTCGTCAAGGGAAAACGGTTCCTTGTAGCGCCCCAGGAGATTCCTCTGTAGTTTTCGGAGCCGGTTTTCATGCAACCCGAAGCCAAGCATATGAGCCATCCTAAGACACGAACCATGTCGTGATCGAAATTTTCGGCGGCCGCGTTCACCCATTGCGGATCGTGCGGATTGGCGCCTGCTTTGATCTTGATATGCCGTTCTATCCAAGCGTAGCCCGGACGCTTTCAGCAGATAACGGCTTCTAGTACCACTTGTCCTCAGAGAGCATGATCTCGTTGTGAGACTTTCCGGCCGGAATCATCGGAAAACAGTTTGCCTGCTCAACTACACGTACATCGAGCAGGTACGGATCGCTGCTGGCCAGACATCGGTCCAGCGCCTTCGCAAGCTGTGCAGGCGTTTCAACTGACTCAGCCTTCCAGCCAAAAGCATGACCGACGGCAACGAAGTCGGGCAATGCATCAGTATAGCTATGGCTATACCGACCGCCGTAGCTCAACTCTTGCCACTGACGTACCATGCCCATGTACCTGTTATTCGAGATGATCAATTTGACAGCACAGCGATGCTGGATGGCCGTCGAAAGTTCTTGAATGTTCATCAGCACAGATGCGTCGCCAGAGACGCAGATAACAGTGCGCTCCGGATTACCAATTTTCGCACCGATTGCAGCGGGGAGGCCAAATCCCATCGTACCTGCGCCGCCAGACGTAATGAACCGCCCTGGGCGTTCAACCGGTATATGTTGCGCCGCCCACATCTGATGTTGCCCAACATCCGTGGTGACAATCGCATCCTTTTGCTTGATTCTCGACGCGATGGACTGCATCAATGCCTGAGGCAGAATGTGATCCCGTCGAGACTCAACGCGCAGACATTCCGAGTCTCGCCAAGAAGATATTTGTCGCCACCATGCAGAGAGCCGGGTGCGAGGTAACGCTCCACGTGCGGTCAGTACATCGTTAAGCATCGTCAACGCCTCAAGGCAATCGGCCACAATTGGCACGTCTGCCTTGACGACCTTGTTGATTGACGTAGGGTCAATATCGATGTGAATGATCTTGGCATGTGGGCAAAACCCATCAAGTTTTCCGGTCACGCGATCATCAAAACGCGCCCCGACGCAGATTACGAGGTCTGCGTGATGCATCGCCAGGTTGGCTTCGACGGTCCCATGCATGCCGAGCATTCCGACGAACAGGCGGTCACTTGCCGGGAAGGCGCCAAGCCCCATCAATGTTAGCGTGCATGGCGCTCCGACCGCGCGAACCACCGTCGCAAATGCTTCACAGGCGACTTGCCCGGAGTTAACCAGTCCGCCCCCGCCGTAGAAAACTGGGCGCTTCGACTCCTGAATCAGGCTCAGCGCCTCTCGAATTGAGCCCCTATTGGCGCCCCTCGAGGACGAAAGATGTCGTCTCAAGCCTGAATGCCGCTTTTCGTCCGGCTCCGACGAGACTGCCGCTGCCTGCAAATCCTTCGGAAAATCCAGGAGAACGGGCCCGGGTCGACCATTGGCCGCGATCTTCAATGCATTGGCTACCGTCGGGACCACATCGTTGACGTTCCGGATCTGGTATGACCATTTGGTCACTGACCTTGAAATACCGAGTGCGTCGCATTCTTGAAATGCGTCGGTGCCAATGGCTGTCGTTGCAACCTGTCCGCTAATACACACAATCGGAACCGAGTCCGAGAAAGCGTCCAAAAGTCCTGAAATGGTATTGGCGACGCCCGGGCCCGAGGTCACAAAAACGACCCCGACGCGTCCTGTCGAACGCGCATAACCTTCCGCCGCATGAACGGCAGCCTGTTCGTGGCGTACGAGGACGTGGCGAAGACGACCGTCGGCAAAGAGGGCGTCGTACAGCGGCAAAACGGCCCCTCCTGGGTATCCGAACACTGTCGTGACGCCGTTCTCAATCAACGTGTCTATCAATACCGCCGCACCGTTACGATCCGCGTGTACTAACGCATAGGCGGGTGGTCTCGATAGTTCCGCTTTCGGGCGGTCGGCATCAGCCTGTTCCAGTTTCAGCATCGTCACTTCTCGCTACGGGGAAAGGAATGTGAGCATTGGTACTCAGCCCGCAAGATGTTTCGCCTTCGACGGACCTTTATCGTGCACAGCGCCGTCACGTTGAGCTCTGACCGCCGCCAGGTTCGCATCTTTGACATGCCCAAAACCTCGCACACGCTCAGGCCAACTAGCCAGCTCTACTGCATCAGCGAGATTGGACTCGTTCAGGTCGCTCAGCAACGCTTCGACTGTTTGTCGGTATTCGGCAATCAGTTGGCGTTCGGTCTTGCGCTCATCCGTGAACCCAAACACGTCGAACGCCGTGCCACGCAGGAACTTCAAGCGAGCGAGTACGTGGAAGGCATACCAGACCCACTGACCATATTCGCGCTTGACAAGATGCCCCTTTGCATCCTTCTTCGCGAGCAGCGGAGGCGCGAGATTAAATCGCAGCGAGACCTTGCCTTCAAACTGCTCCTTCAGGCTTTCCTTAAACCGTCCGTCCGTGTAAAGACGTGCAACTTCGTATTCGTCCTTGTACGCCATCAGCTTGAAGTAATACTTGCTTACCGCAGCTGTCAGCTTCGTTCCTTTTCCGATGCGCTGCTCCGCGGCACGCACACGCTCTACGAGATTCTGATAGTGTCGTGCGTACGTCGCGTCCTGATAGGCCGTGAGCTCACGCACACGCTCCTCGATTTGCCGATCAACCGACGGAGGAAAGTGCAAGGTCACGGCCTTTGTTGGCGTTGCAATGGACTGAACACGTCGCAAGTCAATAGCTGCGTATCGGCCCCACGTGAAACTCCTCTTGTTTGCCTCCACGGCAACGCCGTTCAACTCGATCGCCCTGGTGATCGCCTTTTCGCTCACCGGAATGCAACCGCGCTGATATGCGTATCCGAGCATGAACAGATTCGTCGCGATCGAATCGCCTAGCAAGGCTGTCGCGATTGCGGTTGCGTCAACAAATTCACCCTTTGCTCCAACAGCATCCCTGATGAGTTGCGTAACCGCCTCTTCAGGAAATTGCCAGTCTGGCTGCTTCGCGAACGGCCCGGTCGGCTGTTGATGCTGGTTGATGATGGCCACTGTGCGCCCTTGCCGCATCTTGGAGACAGCGTCATGCGCACCCGCCGTAAGCAGGTCGCATCCAAGAATCAGGTCTGCTTCTCCTGAGGGAATGCGGGCGGCAAAGATTGTGCCGGGCGTTGCCGAGAATCGAACGTGGGACGTCACCGAACCGTTCTTCTGCGACATGCCGGTCATATCAAGCACCGAAACGCCCTTGCCTTCCAGGTGTGCGGCCATACCTAGAAGTGCCCCGATGGTGATCACACCTGTGCCACCGATGCCGTTAATGAGAATGTTGTAGGGATGCTCGCAGGAAGGCAGCGTCACTTCAGGCAATTGCTGTACATCCGGCAATTCACTCTTCGCAGTCGAAACAGCTTTGCTGCGAGGCTTCCCGCCCTTCACAGTAACGAAGCTCGGGCAGAATCCATTAACGCATGAATAATCTTTGTTACAGGACGACTGATCGATCGTCCGCTTACGCCCGGTCGAAGTTTCCAGCGGCAGAATCGACGTGCAGTTCGACTGCACGCCGCAGTCGCCACAGCCCTCACAAACAGCGTCGTTGATAAACAGGCGCTTGTCCGGATCGGGAAATTCTTTCTTCTTCCGCCGGCGGCGCTTTTCCGCGGCGCAAGTCTGATCGTAAATGAGGATAGACACACCCTCGATTTGCCGAAGCTCGCGTTGAATCGCGTCCAGATCCTTACGATCGTTGAACGTCGTAATGTCCGGAAACGCCTTCGTGGATACGTAGCGCTCCATATCCTCTGTCACCACTGCAATACGTTTGACCCCTTCTGCAGCAAGTTGCCTTGCAATACGGTCGACGGAGATGGTGCCGTCAACGGGTTGACCGCCCGTCATGGCCACCGCGTCGTTGTATAAAACCTTGTATGTAATATTCACTTTGGACGCGACTGCCGCCCGGATTGCAAGCGAACCCGAGTGAAAATACGTCCCGTCTCCGAGGTTGGCGAAGACATGCGGCACCTTTGAAAAAGGAGCCTGACCGATCCAGGGCGCACCCTCGCCACCCATGTGGGTAGTGGTCTTGTTGTATTCGGGATAGATCGCGGTCGCCATCACATGACAGCCAATGCCTGCGAGCGCGAAGCTACCCTCGGGAACCTTCGTGGACGAGTTGTGCGGACAACCGGAGCAGTAGTATGCAGGTCGCGGCGGGGCGACGAAAGCCCGTGCCAGCGCAGCTTCCTTCTCCTCGAGAAATCCTAGGCGCGCTTCGATAGCGGTGCTTGAATGAAAGCGCGCAATTCTGCCAGCGACGACCCGGGCAATCTGGGCTACAGAGAAATCAGCTTTCGATGTGAGGAGCCACTCCCCGCGAGGAGCCACCCACTCGCCTTTCTCGTCGAACTTCCCAATGACGCGCGGTCTCACGTCCTCCTTCCAGTTATAGAGCTGTTCCTTGAGTTGATACTCCACAATCTGGCGTTTTTCTTCTACGACGAGAATTTCCTCGAGGCCGTCCGCAAACTCCCTCACCCCCTCAGGTTCAAGCGGCCACGGCATAGCAACCTTGTACAGGCGAAGACCGATTTTTTCGGCAGCTGTCTCGTCGATGCCGAGTTCCTCAAGCGCCTCCAGTACATCAAGGTACGATTTGCCCGATGCGATAATTCCCAGCCGCGCTTTCGGCGAATCGATGGTGACGTGATTGAGCTTGTTGGCGCGTGCGTAAGCCAAGGCTGCATATATCTTGTAATCCTGCATCAACGCTTCCTGCTTGCGCGCCTGAACCCCTAGCGGGTCAGTGGATAGGCGTGCATGCAGGCCGCCTTCCGGCAGCGTGAAATCTCGCGGAAATACGGTCTTGACGCGGAAGGGATCTGCATCAATTGAGGAACTGGACTCGACCGTATCTGCGAGTGCCTTGAAGCCAACGGCGCACCCGGAAAACCGGGACATCGCCCATCCATGCAACCCAAGCGACAGATACTCTTCCACGTTACTTGGATAGAGCACCGGAATCATGGCAGCGGAAAACGCGTGCTCGGATTGATGTGGCAGCGTCGACGAGTAGGCGCCGTGATCATCCGCTGCGACCAGAAGGACACCCCCGGACCGCGAAGTGCCAGCGTGATTCATGTGTTTAAACACGTCACCACAGCGATCAACACCGGGCCCCTTGCCGTACCACATGGCGAACACACCATCGTAGTCCGATTCACCCAGCAGATTTACCTGCTGGGTGCCCCATACGGCCGTGGCGGCCAAGTCTTCGTTGACACCCGGCTGAAACTTCACATGGCTCGCACCGAGATGCTTTTGCGCTTTCCACAACGCTTCGTCGAAGCCACCAAGCGGCGAGCCACGATACCCGGAGATAAAACCCGCTGTGTTCAGGCCTTCTGCCTGATCACGCAGCCGCTGCATCAGCGGAAGTCGCACCAGGGCCTGGACCCCAGAGAGGAACACACGTCCGGATCGTTTCGTGTATTTGTCATCAAGGGTGACGTCTGCCTTCAACACCGCTCCGCTCGAATCCGCGACCTCTTGAGTCGCGACCAGCGTATCTTCCATTCTTATCTCCGTGAACCTTGTATGGTCTCAACGCGCTCTACCTTCTGTTGTACGGTGGGGACCGTGAAGGAAAAGACGACCTGGCCGTTGGTATCGGCCTGCTTCGCGACTTCGTAATCGCGTTACATGCAACCAAGTCTATCCAGAGATAAATCTTTGGAGGAAATACGGTCTCACGATACTGATATCGTGAAAAACGATGGCCCCGCACCCGTCCCTGCGGACAGCGTTATATATGTAACGCCAGACCGTCCCGTCCTGGCATCCCGCAACGCGTACCCGGCCAATCGGGCATTAGTGGCAAATCCGCTCATTTCCCGGACTTCATGCGAGCAGCTCGCGTGTCGAGCCGCTATCTGAACATAGTCAGATCGTTCAGCCAAATAAGGGTTACGGATATGTAACTATTGAATAGGAATAACGAGGTTCGCCGCTGCGAGCGCGTCTATCAGGACTGCCTGATCAGCATCGATGTTCCGCCGCACCTCGTCGATCGAATCGTGACTGAGCGGCTATTGGGACTTGCTCGATCGTTGTGCCGCGCCTCAGCGACCTATTCGCGAAGGGCGCGTCGACCACTTCAACGTAGTCGACAGTCTTGCGGATCGCCGAGGCAAGCCAGTCAGGAAGACGAACTGGACACGTTCACTGGTGACCCTGCGGGTATCGGCGACCTTCCAGTCTCAGTGCGACATCGTGGATGAGTTGATCGCGGCCTCCAGAGCCGACATTGTTGAGTTACACGGAATCCTGATCCATCAGATGCGGTAATTTGCATCGAATATCGACCCACGTAGACTTAGACCGACAATAGGCTTCGATACCGAATGGATGGGGCGACTCATCCCGACCGACCATATCGGGCTGTTGCGGCAAGTCACGTTCGCGGCCTACTACTTGCTGATCGCGGCGCTCTTTGTCGAGCTGTTTCGCCACAAGTTGAAAGCAATCGGCCTGGGCCGGAACCTTGCTGTTCCTCGTGATGCAACCGATCATGTCGAAGCGCGCGCCGGCGAAAGCGTTCGACTTCTAGGTGCTGCTGCGTCTGCGCATGCCGGACGGCTCGGTGACCACTACGGCGAAGCTGATCGCCCCGCCGAGGACTCCAGCACCATCGCCGCGATCGACCGCTGGGTGCTCTCGACGACGCTCGCATGGCTCAGCGAGAACCGCGCGTCGCTCTCCACCACTTGCTTCGTGTGCGTGAATCAGAGCGGTGGTTCGCTGAACGACGAACACTTCCTCGACGATCTCTTCGCGCTATTTTCGCGTCACGAGGACGTCATCCATTACCTGTGCATCGACATCAACGAAAGCGCCGCGCTGCACGATCTCGAGCATACAGAGCGCTTCATTGCGCGCGTGCACGACATGGGTGAAAAAATCGCGATCGACGATTTCGGCGCCGGTCAGTCATCGTTGCGTTATCTGAAGAAGCTGTCGGCCGACGCACTGAAGATCGACGGCGAATTTGTGCGCACGATGAGTAACCATCCGACCGACATCGCGATCGTAGGGGCTATCATTACCCTCGCACGCAATCTCGGCATGCGCAGCATCGCCGAATGGGTCGAAGAACCGCTTTGCTCTTTCTTGAACGGTTGATCGCTGAATACGCTCAAGCCTTCGATCGTCACGATGAAGCCCTGCTGCGCAGCATATGGCATGAAGATGCACTTCTATGCGTGCGGCAACTTCGAAGGCGTCGAGGCGATTCTCGGATCAGCCCGGCAGAACTGGCAGACAATGCCGCACATGCATCACTGGATGGCCAACCCATTGATCGACATCGCCGGCGATACAGCGACCGGCCCGGCTGCCGTCGACTGCCTGTGCGCCCATGTCGAAATGGGTCCAATGCAAATCAGCGGCCTCTGCCACGACCGTTTTGAACGTCGAGACGGTCGCAGGGCGTTCGTCGAACGCCGTTTCGACCTTCATTTCCTCACACCACTCACCAACTGGACACCGGTTGCGTGCAGCGAGAGCGTCAAACCGTAGGCGAATAAGTCACTAGCTGGCCTTCGGTGTTTTGTCGATCATCAACGACAGATGATCCAGATCCTCGCGCAGCAGCGCCAACGCCTCGCTGACGGCGCTGCTGCCTTTCAATTGCCGTTTGGCCGGCCGTACGACCGATTGCACGGCGAGCTCCGCGATCGTGTCGGCGATCTCGATTGCGCTGCTCGCGCCCTCCGGTTTGTACCAGAACGCGGGCCAACTGCACATGCCGATGAGCGTGAACGCCGTGACCTTGGCGTCGACGACCCGGAACACCCCGGCGCTCACTCCTGCTTCGATGGCCGCGGTAAAGTTGTTCAGCACCGCGCGCTTCGCATCTTCGTTCGCACGATAGGCGCGCTCGGGCAACTGCTGCTCGGTGCGTTGAATCACGCGAAACTCGTTGTAGTGGCTCAGAATCAGCATCGTATGCTGATGAACTAGCAGACGCAGGCGCTCTTTCGGATCCGCGTCCGTCTCAGCCACGGCCTGGCTCGACAGCCGCCTTGCTCTTAACGTGACCTCCTCGACCAGCGCCGTAAGTATCTCGTCCTTGTTCTTGAAGTAGTAATAGACCGCGGTACGTGTCACGCCGAGCGCCTCGGCGATTTCCTGCATCGACGCACCGCCGAAACCCTTCTCGATGAAGAGCGCGGCCGCGGCGTTCAGTATCTGTTCTTTTTGTCCGTCAGCATTCACCTTTGCCACGAAACCACTCCTGATAGCGGTCGACGGCCAGAATGCCGCCCTACCGTAGTGTTGTGTTTGCGTGATTCTAACGCTCAGGTCATTCCGTTCAACCCCTCGCGGTCTGTCCTAACCCATACGCCGGCGTCATCGTCGCCACACGAGTATTGAGCATAACGGGCAGAAAGCGCCGCCGCCACAAAGTCGCGTAGAAAAGCAATCCGTGTTTTGATTTTTGCGTCCAGGTATTCTCGCGACAGATAAGTCGCGTACACGGTTGTACCCTGCATCTCATACTCCGGCAGCACTCGTACCAGTAGACCGTCTTGCAGCGAAGATAACGCCGACAACATCGGCAACGGACCGATGCCAAATCCTTCGACCAGTGCAGCCGCCAGAGCTTCGGCCGAGTTCACACGCAATTTTCCAGGTAGCAGTTCGATTTCAGCCACACCGTCCCTTCCTTCGAACTTCCAGCGATCGGCCGGAAAGTGCGGCGTGACCAGTTGCAAGCACGTATGCTGATGCAACTCCGGCACCGACCTCGGCGCGCCACGGCATTCAATATATTTCGGCGATGCACAAAGCACGGTCGGCATCGTACAGATTCTGGCGGACACGAGTGCGGAGTCGGGCAAATGTGCAGTGGCGACCTGAAGCGAAACATCGAACCCCTCATCGAGGAGGTCGGGAATTCGCTGCGACAGCGTAACTTCAGCACGTACCAGCGGATACTTTTCGAGATACCGTGTGAGTGCCGGCATGACATAAATCTGTCCGAAGCTCAAAGGAGCATGAATCCGCAGCACGCCAGCCGGCGATGTCCGCGCCTCTCCGGCTTCCGCTTCGGACGAATCGACCAGCGCGAGGATCTCCCTGCAGCGATGCAAATATCGATTTCCTGCATCAGTCAATGCGATACGCCGGGTCGTCCGATTGAACAGCCGGGTGCGCAAATGTGCCTCCAGATCCGAGATAAAGCGGGAAGCCTGCGCCGTGGTCACGTCCGACTGCTCCGCGCCCGCGGTGAAGCTGCCCGCCTCCGCCACGCGCACGAAGACTCTCATGTTTCGTATCAGGTTCATCCTGTCCGCCCGGCTACCCCAGCTATCGCTAGAATTTGTGCCGCAACGCGACGCGAACACCCACCTGCTTGCTGGTAGTGGACGGACTAAAGCCGCTGATCGAGGCAACCACCGGTTGATCAAGCGAGTCGCGGCCGCTTGCGTGCTGCAGTACTGCCAGCGCGTATAGGTCAGTTCGCTTGGACAGGTTGTAATCGGCACCGAGGTCGAATTGCAGATACCGGGCGCCATCATCGCCTTTGACCGAATTTCGCCGCATATAGTCAAATGCGGTACCGAGCAATAATGTCGGGGTTACTCGGGTTCTCACGCTCAATTCAAGGTTCGTGAACTGGGCCGCTCCGGAATAGCCGAACGGGTTGGGACCAGAGGCTGAGCCAAGCGACTCAAAACGTGTATTGGTCGCGACCAGTCCGAGCGTAGTGGCGCTGAATGTATAAGCAGCGCCAACCCCAAAAATCTCGGTCGTTTTAGCCGACGCGTAGCCGGCAAACACTGGATTCGATTGGGCCGACGTCGCCGATCCCAGCCCCCCCATGTTGTCCGCCGTCACACCGCCCTTATTCGGCGTGTTTCCATAGAAGGAAATGTTCGGGTCGCGCGCATTCAGGTAACCGGCCCCGAGCGACAGGGATCCGCCGGTATAGCCTGCACCGAGTGACCAGATCTGGTTCTGCGTGATGCTCCCCGCCGTGCCGCCGAAACTATAGGCTGCGCCGGCGCTTAAGCCGTGGTACGCAGCAGTCGTGAACTTGACCGCATTGTTGATGCGGTTCGTATTGGCCAGATTGTCCACGTCGTCGGGATGGGTGCCCATATATCCCGCCCACTGCCCCACGACAGCCAGCGGCTGCAAGAAGTCGACCAGCGTGTCATATTGCCTGCCGAGCGTCACTGCTCCGGAGCCGCCGGCAATACCCACGTAGGCCTGGCGGCCGAACTCCGTTCCGCCTTGCGCGAGTGCGCCGTTATTCGCAGTGAAGCCATTCTCGATGACGAATAGGGATTTCAGTCCGCCGCCGAGGTCCTCGGTTCCTCGCAGGCCCCAGCGACTCCCGCTTGCTCCCGTCGCCGTTCCATCGGTCAGAGCAAACTGGTGCGCGCCTGACAGCGCACCGCCGGTCTTGCCGGTTTGCGCGTTGCTCACGTAAGTGACGCCGAGATCCACAATGCCATAGAGGCTAATCGAGTTTTGCGCATGTGCCGTACAAACGAAACCACCGAGGAAGCAGCCAATATAAGTTTTTTTCACGAATCATCTCCAATATTAATACGTTATACTATTTATTATTGATCCATCTATGGACGGATCATTTCGTGTCGCAGCAATTCAACAGGTGTCAAGCAATGGAAAACTGTTGACCACTACGCTCGCGCACGTCGCCGGTTTGCCGCGATGAATGCATCGAGGCTCAGAGAACCGGCACCCCATACGATCACTTGCAGAAATCCGCCCGTAATCGCAATGTTCTTCATGAAGCTGATCATCTGCTTGGGATCAGCAAAGTTGTCGTGAAAGGTCAGCCCCGTCGCCAACGTAAAGATCGCCATCACTGCTGCCACCATACGGGTGCGATAGCCGAGAGCTAGCGCCGTGCCGAACCCGAGTTCGATAATCACGGCGATGACGTAGGCAGCCTCGGGCCATGGCAGCGCCTTCGAGGCAATGTAGGCTTTCGTGCCAATGGGATCGGCCAGCTTGCCGAAACCACTCATCATGAAAAGCGAGCTCATGAGAATGCGGCCGAGGGTTGCGGCCGAAGAAGTGCTTGTATTCAACAGTGCCTCACATCGTGGTTAGAAATCGGATCAATACGTTCAATACGTTCACCAGCTGCCTGGATTCGGCATCCCGTGCGGGCGCCGGCTATGCCTCTTTGTCCAGTGGATTGGTCGTGTTGTGCCGGACCGGGAACGTCTCCGGGTAAGCCGGAATCTGCTTGACACGACGCTCACGCAGGCGACCAAGCGTGCCGACCGCCACCGCAGCCAGCACAGTCGGTACGGCCGAGACGAGCAAGGTCCGGTCGACGCTCCACGCGAGCGCCATCAACTGTCCACCGGCTAGCGGCCCAAGCACCGCGCCGAGCCTGCCGAAACCGAGTGCCCAGCCCGCGCCGGTAGCGCGCGTGCTTGTCGGATAGATCGTGACCGCCAGTGCATTCAGGCCGGATTGCCCGCCCAGAATGCAGAATCCGGCGAATGCGATCCACAGGGCGGCGGCCAGCGGCACCGTATGGAAGTAGCTGATGCCGACGATGGCGATGCCCCCGAGGGCGAAATTAGCAAACAACACTGCGGCAAAGCCGCGCCGATCGATCAGCATGCCGAGCGCGAAGTTGCCCAGCAACCCGCCAAGCCACAGCGCCGTGCCCGCCAGCACCGCTCGATTGGACGAATAGCCTGCGCCGCTCATCAGCACGGGAATCCACGCGGCGAGAAAGTACGCACAAAGCATGTTGGCGAAGTTCGCCGCCCAGAGCAGCGGTGTGACGATTCGACGGCCTTCGCCCAGCAGCATCGCCAGCGTGCTGCCGCTGAGTACGCTGTTCGCGGGTGGCAATGTGGGCATGGCGGCCCCGGGCGCCACCCGTTGCAGCAATAGCAAGGTACGTAGCGTTTGCGGGTGGCGCAGCAGGCAAAATTGCAGGGATTCGGGAAGCGCCGCGAACATTGAAAGGGACAGCAGCGCTGTGAGCAATGCCCCCGCGTAAAAAACACCGCCCCAGCCGAACGGCGCAATCACGAGAGCCGCAATCCCTCCGCCGACCACCCCGCCGACGATGTAACCCGACGATACCGCCATCATCAGGCTCACGCGGATGCGTGCCGGGCTGTATTCGCCTGCGAGGGCCATCGCATTCGGAACGATTGCTCCCATTCCGATACCAGCGGCAAAACGAACGCCGATCAGTGCGCCGATCGAGGTGGCGAAAGGGGTAAGCGTCATGCAAAGCGCGATCCAGGCGGTCGCGGCGATCAGCATCGGACGGCGGCCGATCGTGTCAGCAAATCCCGCGAGCATCAGCGATCCGGCGAACATGCCCAGCAACCCGGCTGCGAACACGGGCCCCAACATGGAGCGGCTGGCGCCCCAGGTTTTGATCAAGGCCGGAGCGGCATAAGCCATCGCCTGCACATCAAAGCCGTCGATCACCATACACAACGCGCATAAGCCGAGCACGCGCCACTGCATGGTGGTAACAGGCCTGCCGTCGAACAACGAAAATGCGCTCTCTTCACCTGACGATGCCATGACTGTCTCCCAACCTGATTGCTATAGTCGGTGCGGATTCGCGTGAAGGGACGCATCGCCACCGCACCTCTTATCTGTCGTTCAATTTACTCTCATGTCGTTTATTTGACGAATTCGACAAATTACGAACAAAAAAATAAGCGCGCGTCAGTCGCAGCTTCAGTTCACCGCATCGCCGTGAAGCAGTTCATATTGCCGAACGAATTCCGGGTCGCGCTTGCGCAAATCATCATGCGTGACACGTCCGGTACGACGCATGTAGTCGTAAGTGAAGCTGACCGGATCGAGATGCAGCTTGTCACCGACGTTTTCATACCAATCAAGACTCTTTGCCGCGGCCAGCTGGAAGCGATCCGAAGCCGAGCGGCGCGACGCCTCGAAATACTCAAACGCAGCGTTGAGATCATTCGTATGGGCACACAAACCTTCGTATAGCGCGATCGAATCTTCCATCGCCATACGCGTGCCGGAGCCGAGCGAAAAGTGCACCGAACGCAGCGCATCCCCGATCAGAATCATGTTCTCGTGATGCCAGTTCTCGTTTTTGACGGTCACGGCTTCAAACCATGTGGACTTGTTCGACAGCAGACCGTGTCCGTCCAGGTCGTCGGCGAAAACCTGTTCGCAGAAGGCGCGGCTGTCCGCATCGCTCATCGCGTCCAATCCGGCGCGTGCCCACGTCTGCGGATCCGTTTCGATCAGAAACGTACTCATGCCGTTGGCGTACTCGTAACTATGGGCGATGAACACACCAAACTCGGTTTCGCGAAAGATCAGCGAGACTGCATGAAACGGTTTGCTGGTCCCGTACCAGGCAAATTTGTTGCGGCGCTGCACGAACGACGGTTTGAATGCGTCCGCATATTGCGCGCGAGTCCGGCTGTTCACACCATCCGCCACCACCACGAGATCTGCCTCACGCAATGCACCCAGATCATCCACGCGAGCATTGAACTGTAGATCGACGCCCGCCGATCTGCATTCGGCATGCAGAAACTGCAGCAATGCAATGCGGGCGACCCGCGAGAAGCAGTTGCCATGGATTGGCACGTGCACACCGCGGTGAACGATTTCCATGTGCTCCGAACGCACGTGGCCGGCCGTAAACCGACGGAAGAACTCGGGGTCAGATTTCTCGAGAAACGATAGTGCAACGTCCGAGAACACCACCCCCCAGCCGTAAGTGGCGCTGGCGTCATTCTGTTCGAAGACCCGGACCGCCCACTCCGGAAAGCGTCGTTTGACCAGATACGAGAGAAACAGCCCGCCGGGCCCTCCTCCTACGATATTGATGTTCATCCTCAGTCTCCTGCGTCTGACTCGAGCGCCGTGCGCTGCGCGGCGACTTCCATCAAACGGTTGCGAAATTCCACGGGTATGGCGATCGAACGACGTTCGGGCCGGGCTATGCAGATAGGGCTCAGCGTCGCCGAAAAAATGGTCTCCCCGGTCTCGCTGGTTCCCGCTATCCCGAGGTCGAAAGAACGCTCACGTACGTCCATGACCGCCACGCTCATGTCGAACAGTTCATCCGGTCTCAGGCTTTTGTTGAACACAAAGCTGAGCGCTTTGACCGGCGTGCCGAATCCTTGTGCGTCCTTGCCCGCTTCAACCGGGGCGCCAAGCAGGAAAGCGTAGAACCTGTTTGCCACGGAAATCACGTACTCGCTGAAATTGACCGTGTACACCACCCCTGCCGGATCGCACTCACTCCACTTTACGCGCCGGCGCACCACGAAGGGCTGGCCGCTGATCAGCCACTCCGACGGGCCTGTGTCGAAACCCTCGAAGGCGGTCATGTCAGGCCTCGGCCGGCGCGATTGGCGTCGCAAACTTTTCAGTCAGCAACGCGCCTCCGCCAGGAATCTTTGCGTCGAGTCCCAGCTTGTCGAGCATCCGCCGCGTCGTGCACACCGCGGTCGACGTCACCGGAATGCCAAGTCGCGCCTGGATCGCGTCGATAGCCGGCAGCGATTGCATCTGCACACAGGCCGATGCGACGACGACATCGACATTCGCCACATTAAGCGTCCCCACGTCTTGCAGAAGCTGCATGGGGTCACGCCGCCCCACATCCAGGTTATCCGGAATTTCGAATGAGAGCGCGTCGACCACCTCGATCCCCTCGCTCTCGATGTATTCCACCACCAGTTTGGTCAGCGGCTTCATGTAGGGCGCCATCAATGAAATTCGACGGGCGCCCATGATCTTCAGACCTTCTATGAGCGCTCCGGCTGAAGTCATCACCGCCGCATCGCACTGATTGGCTTTGACCACCTCGGCCAACTCCCTCTCCACCGTGCGGTGATATCCCGGTCCCATGGCCATGATTGCGACAAGACAAGCCGTGCTCATCACATCCATGCGAGCGTCGGCGAGTTCCGCAGCGCACCGCAAGCCTTCCTTGTTCATGGCGACGAGTTCTTCCTTCGTCACCTTGTGCATGCGCATGCGACTCGAATGAAACGTGAAGCGTTCTGGCGCCAGCGTTTCGCGGCGCCGCAATAAGGCGGGCACTTCTGTTTCCATCGTCGTGTTGGAACTCGGCACGATCTGGCCGATCCGGTAGGCGATCTTGCTCATGTCAATGATCCTGTCTGGAAGGTGAAACATTCGCCGCGGCTTCGGACTCGATGGTCTGCGCGATGATCCGGCGCATGGCGGGTTTGTCGACTTTGCCGACTCGCGTGACCGGAAACTCATCCACGATTTCGATCCGCTCCGGACACTTGAACTTCGCGAGTCCCTGAGACGAGAGGAAGTCGATCATCTGTGGAATATCGGGCGCGGCATGTCCTTCACGGATGATGAGAAACGCACAGCCCTTTTCTCCGTAAAACGGATCGGGCATCGCCACGAGCTTTGCGTCCAGCACGGCCGGGTGGTGGCTCATCAACGCTTCGACTTCCTCGGCACCGATTTTCTCGCCACCGCGATTGATGTTGTCGCGCAGGCGTCCTTCAAACGAGAAGTAAGTCACCCCATCGACGACATGAGCGCGCATCATGTCCCCGGTCCGGAAGAAACCCGTCGACGTAAAGGCCGTCGCGTTGGCCTCGGGCGCGTTGTAGTAGCCTCTCAGGCTGGACGGACCACGAAAACACAGTTCACCCATTTCGCCCGGCGCGACCGGTGATTCATTGTCAGCATGGAGCAGAACAACTTCGTCATGTTCGCAGCCTGATCGCCCATGCGTGTGATGACGCACGAACTCGTCGGCAGCCGGCCCCGAACCGATCAGCAAACCTTCGGTCGTGCCGTACATATTCGAACTGGTCACGCCGAGAAACGCTTCGAGCCCATCGGCCCGGGTCAGACAAAAGAACAGCTTGAGCGACGACAGGTCATAGTTGAGCACTTCGGGGCACGCCATGATCTGCGGGGCGACCGGTCCGATCGAAACAGCATGCGTTACGCGATGCTGCTGGATCAGTTCCGCCATCCGCACGATATCGACCTTTGGCATCAATACGGTGGTCTGCCCGAGGGATATCGTGGGCACCAGCGCATAAAGATGCGCCGCGTTGTGAAGTAAAGGTAGTGACCAGATCAACGTGGCGTTTTCGCCGGCCTCGACGTGCCTGGACCACGCTTCGGCATGCGCGAGATATTCCGCGTGAAAACGCGGGATGATCTTTGGCACCCCTGTCGTACCGCCAGACAGTTGGAAGCTAAGGACGTCTTCCGAGCCGATGTGCACACCGCGTAGAGTGGTCCTCGCCTCATCCAGCGACACCGACTCCAGTAATGCGGACATCGAATGCGTCCCAGCGGGCGCATCACCACGCGCAACGACCAGATGTTTGAAAGACGGATGTTCGGCACACATCTTCCGCGCAAAACCGACCAGATCGAGCTGTGCCGCGTCGGCCTGCACGAAATAGGCTTGCGGCAGCGACAAGCCTGCCAGCTTGCCGATCTCGATCTCGCGGTACTGCGGCAGAGCGCAAACCGGAACAATGCCGCTCTTGTAGCATGCACACAGCGCCAGTGCGGTGTCGATGGTCGTCCCCATCTGGAACACAGCGCGTGCTCCGGGTTCGAGTCCGAGTTTGAGCAATGCCGTGGCCAGACGGTCGCTTTGTTCATCCAGCGCGCGAAACGTGATGCTGCGCTCGTCGCTGATCAAGGCCAGCTTGTCGGGAAGGCGTCGCGCCGTTGCCGCGAGCGCCTCGCCGAACGTTTTGTCGACCCACGCGCCGACCTGAAAATAATGCTGAGCGACCGATGGTTCGCAATATGCGACACCTTCGAGCGGATAATGGATGCCTGCCATGTCTGTCTTCTCCAGTCGACGCGTTCTTATTGTTCGACGATGCGAACGCGGTCTTTGTCAAACGTATCGATACGCCCGCACAAGCCGCCTGTGAAGAGGCCATACCAGACGGCTGGTTTCAGACCCAGCTCCTTGCGGTTGAATTCGAGCGCCTCTTCCGATTCAATCAGAAAGTAGCCCGGCGACGGTTGCGATACGCGATACTCGGGATTGCACCGCGCTGCATCCACCACGCTCGCGAACTCCGCCAGCGCCGGCACAAATATGCCCGGGCCTTCGCTCTTTATGCCGCATTGCCCGCTCAATAACCTGCCCTTTGCCTGCCATACAGTATCAATTTGCCGGAGTTGTCCTGCATGGTCGCTCGCGAGCTGCTCCGCCATGATTGCCGCTTCAAGCGTCAGCGCCGCATCCCGCGCGTCTAGCGATTGCAGTTCGCGCAGCTTGACGGTGATTTCGATGAAGTAACCGTTGGGGTCGCGAAAGTAGATCGATTCGATCACTTCGTGCTGAGTGGTCGATGAGACTTCCACACCTTTCGCCTCGAGCATCTCCTTCCATGCGAGCAACTTTTCCGCGCTATCGGTCAGCCACGCGGTGTGCGTCGCATCGAATACATGATCGTCGGGCGTGGGCGGCATCAAGGGACGTTCTTGCGGCGGCGGTTCGCCCAGATAGTAAAAAAACGCGATCGTGCTTCCGTTGCCGCTATCGAAGAAGAAATGAAGAAAGTCTGGGTGGCGCTCCGGGCCCCAGCCTCGCGCGGAGATCGTGTGGACAAGCGGCAGACCCAGCGTGTCGCGATAGAACTCGATGGTTTCGCGCAGCTTCCACGTCGGGCGCGCCGTGTGATCGACCCCCGACAGCCTGAGCGGTACTGATTGATTCATTCGTCAACTCCCGAGTTATAAGAAAGAGCGTTGATGCAGCCATTCGCCGGCCGCGCGCGCGGCGATTGCCCGGCCCGGTTCGTCCGCGGCCTCCAGCGGTCTGCCGTGATGATCGCCACGCACGCGAACGTGGGTCTTATCGGTCGAACCGATACCGGCAAAAATGTCGGCAATGGCCAATGGAAAAGTAGTCTGATCGCCGGTGTATTCGACCAGCAACGAGGGCACGGTGACCGAAGGCGCCGTTGCTTCCAACGCTGCATTCGACGAGAGACCGGACCATGTCGAAAGCCAGGACTCCGGGGAACACAAGCGTCCAAACCCGACCGAACCATAGTTCGAGACGACCGGATTCGGCGACCACAGCGAACCGGGTTTGCGGTCGGACGGATCGAGCGATGCGTCCAGACAGCGTAGGTCGGCGTCCGTCCGCCACACGGTCATGACCGGCGTGTGGTTGGCCTCGAGCTTCTGCCGGCGGGTCGCAACTTTTTCCTTCACGGCTTGCCGCGCGTCCTGACGCGCGGCGATCAATTGCCGGGCCATCTGGTCAAGACGCGCTACGCGGTCCCGTTGCGCATCGCGATAGCGGGCAACGAACTCTGCGCTATAGCGCGTCGCGCCGGGTTCGCGGGAATAGCCGTTCCCGGGGTTGAACGGGTTCAGCGCATCGTCGATCGATAACGCATCGCCTTCGTCGGTCACGGAAGGATCGATGCACCCCATCAATAAGCGACCCTGCCCCGGATGCGGCGCCAGATAGATCATGCCATCCACCATCGGCATGGTCGCACTCGCCAGATGGGTGGCGCGCCCACCGGGTGTCCTTGCGATCCGGTCTTGTGCGGAAAGCGCCGATTGCTGGATGTAGAAACTATAGAGCCCGGAACCGCCCGAATTGCCGAGCAACACAATGCGCTCGAAGCCTGCCTCGCGCAGGTAGCGCAAACCGGCCGCGACGTCGTGCAAGGCAAGTTCATGCTCGAGCCGGAGGTCGTTGCCGACCGAGCGAGCCGCCTGCGCCCAAACCGACGCCCCCGCCCGCAGCAATCCGGGAATCAGATAGTGGAACGTGAAGTTCTCGCGTGGGTGCATCAGGCAAACGACTGTTTTCGTCGATGCACCGCAGTACAGCACGCCACAGGTGGCCGCGCCATCTTCGGTACGCAGCGTGGCGCTGGTTTGTTGCGTGGCAAGCGGCAATGCGTCAGGAAACCAGTCAATCGTCAACGTATGAGGACGTTCGAGAACCACGCCAGCTGGCATATTGCTCATATAAATGTCTCCGTAGCCATTGACGTTAGTATAGCTTTTTTGACTACTACGTCAAATTTTAGACAGAAAAATCTGACCGAAGTCCACAGGCCTGCCCCGGCACTGTCCGGCTAGAAGGTCGGCCGTGCCTGTTTTCGCGCCAAACTAGGTCTCTAGAAACGACTGCTCGCCGCCAACGACCCAACTGGATTACCACCGCTTTCGACGCACCGTAAGCCGCCGCGGTCAGTTGTGGCTGGAGCATGCCGATCGAAGCAACCAGAATGATGTGGCCGCCGCCCCGCCCCAGCATGCGTTTCGAGACGGTCTACGAGACCAGAAACGCACCCGAGGCGTTGACCGCGAATATGCGGTCCCAAGTCGCGCGCGAAGTCGCCGTGAAAGACTCGGGCGAATACAGCCCGGCTGCAACGACGAGACCATCGATCGCGCCGCGGTTCTGCACGACTCCTCAAAGACGTGCGCGATCACGGCCTCGTCCGTGACATCGAGCGGTGGGCCGAATGCCGCACGCGGCCCGGCAGATCGGCCACGAGTTCGCGGACTCGCACGCCATCGAGATCGGCCAGTGCGATATGGGCACCCCGTTCGGCCAGCATCTGCGCGGTTGCAAAACCTATCCCGTCGCGTGCACCACCGCCACCGTGTCGAGTTGCCTCTCGACATCGCGCCACCCGACCCACACGCGAGCGCAACATGCGCAGTGTCTTTCTCATCCGTTTGTATTGCTTCGCATGTGCGTAACGACTGATCTGGCTTGCTAGGCGTGACGCCTGACGGTTGTAGTTCTACCGCAGCTTCAGGCCGTGTCTCGCAGTGGCCCTCACCAGGTGTTCGCAACACCGCTCGAGCAGGCGCGAATCGGTCGGATGCGCGATCGCATCCCCCATCACTGTCGTGTCAACGATTACGCGTTTCACGCTCGCGACTTTGATCGTGCCGGCGCGCTTTGCTGCGTCAATCGTCTCTGCCAGCAATTCTTCAACTTTGGCTTCCCCCAGCCGCCTGCGCTAGCGTGGCAGGCTCGATGGGTCAACTGGTGGTTCCGTCCGCAGGTAAGTCTCGCCAGTTGAACACGTGCCAATACGGGTTTTCGACCCATTGCCAGACGACCTCTTCGCCGGACAGGTCGAAAGCGTGTTGCAGGTAGAGCAGACCCGCAATCAGGCGCAGCGATGTAGCCGGGCGAGCCCTGCCGGGCACAAAGCTTTCACTCATCTCCGTGTCCAGCTGCTCCTAGTTGATCAGGTCGGCGAGGCACATCAGCGGATGCGTCAAGTTGATCTGTTCACGCAATCGTTGCCGGAAAGAAATCTCTCTCCGTCACAGGCGTCTTGGGACCCATCTGTACCTCGTTAGAAACTGCAGGATTCATGCATCAATACGCCCGGTCCCTGCAATTCCCACAACACCATTTCGGCCGTAAAGCCTCTCCACCAAGGACTTCCGAATTGTTCAAGGTCGACTACGAAAGCTCTGCTGAGGTTCGGACGTCAGACGTCAAATCAACTGTCGCCTTTCTTCCCGTGCGACTGATTGCGATCAAACACGGCCTTCTGCTATCGGTTGCTCCTCCCAGAGCTGCATCCAGACGTGGCGATGTCCGCGCTCTTCAGGAGCGCGATGCACGGCACGTTCGCCCCGCGCCTCCACACCGGTTAAAAAAATAACCCAAATATTGATCTCTGACTCATCTCAATATTAAGATGGACGCCTTGGCGCTCGTTGGCAGCGGCAGCCATCTTCACAACTTTCTGCACAGCTTGACGCGCACAACTAAATTCCGGATGCAACGTTGAATTCCGCGACGCTTTACGGAGAGCTGTTCATTTAACTTCCGCTCGGAAGATGAGCGCATCAGATATCTCGTTTCTCCGTAAGAAATGGTCGGCCCGCTGGTCCGCTTGTCAATCTAGCCATATCATCCGAGCTCACTCACGAGTTCCGGCACGAGTGCGAACAGATCGCCCACCAGACCATAATCGGCGACGCTGAAAATCGGCGCTTCCGGGTCCTTGTTGATGGCGACGATGACCTTCGAGTCTTTCATACCGGCCAGATGCTGGATCGCGCCCGAGATGCCGACCGCCACGTACAGTTGCGGCGCGACGATCTTGCCCGTCTGGCCGACCTGATAGTCGTTCGGCACGAAGCCCGCATCTACGGCCGCACGCGATGCGCCCAGCGCTGCGTTCAGCTTGTCCGCCAGCGGCTCCAGAACCTTCGTGTAGTTCTCGCCGTTGCCGAGACCCCGGCCACCCGAGACGATAATCTTCGCCGAGGTCAGCTCCGGACGGTCCAGCTTCGTCACTTCGCGGCTCACGAACTGCGAGAGGCCCGTGTCGGCTGCCGCTTCGATCTTCTCGACCGTTGCGCCGCCGCCTTCTGCTGCCACCGGGTCAAAACCGGTCGTGCGGACCGTGATGACCTTGATTGGGTCCTGAGATTGAACCGTGGCGATTGCGTTGCCTGCGTAGATCGGGCGTTCGAACGTATCGGCGCTATCTACCGCGGTAATGTCGCTGATCTGCGCGACGTCCAGCTTCGCGGCGATGCGCGGCGCGATGTTCTTGCCGTAGGCGGTCGCCGGCGTGAGGATGTGCGTGTAGTCCTTCGCGATGTTCATCACGGTTGCCTGGACGTTTTCCGCCAGGCCCGCTTCGAGTTGCGCCGCGTCGGCCAGCAACACCTTCGAAACACCTGCAATCTTCGCTGCCGCATCCGCCGCAGCCTGTGCGTTGTGACCTGCCACCAGCACGTGAATATCGCCACCAATCTTCTGCGCGGCTCCAATCGTATTCAGCGTCGCAGCCTTGATCGACGCGTTGTCGTGTTCAGCAATTACCAGATTCGTCATTTCGTCCGTCTCCTCACAGCACCTTGGCTTCGGTCTTTAGCTTCTCGACCAGCGTCTTCACATCCGGCACCTTCACACCGGCAGAGCGCTTCGGCGGCTCGACGACTTTCAGCGTCTTCAGGCGCGGCGTCACATCAACGCCGAGGTCTTCCGGCTTGATGACTTCCAGCGGCTTCTTCTTCGCCTTCATGATGTTCGGCAGCGTCACGTAGCGCGGCTCGTTCAGGCGCAGGTCGGTCGTGATCACAGCCGGCAGGCTCAGCGACAGCGTTTCCGCGCCACCGTCGACTTCGCGCGACACCGTAGCCTTACCGTCAGCGACGACAACCTTCGACGCGAAGGTAGCTTGCGGCAGGTTCGCCAGCGCAGCCAGCATCTGGCCGGTCTGGTTCGAATCGTCGTCGATGGCCTGCTTGCCGAGGATGACCAGTTGCGGCTGTTCCTTGTCGACCAGCGCCTTCAGCAGCTTGGCCACCGCCAGCGGCTGCAGGTCTTCGCCCGACTCGATCAGGATCGCGCGGTCCGCACCAATTGCCAGCGCCGTGCGCAGCGTTTCCTGCGCCTGCGTGACACCGGCCGACACGGCGATCACTTCGGTCGCCACGCCCGCTTCGCGCAGACGAACGGCTTCTTCAACCGCGATTTCGTCGAACGGATTCATCGACATCTTCACGTTCGCGATGTCGACGCCCGTGCCGTCCGATTTCACTCGAACTTTCACGTTGTAATCGACCACTCTCTTGACTGGCACCATGATTTTCATATCGCATTCCTATTGCGAGATTCATTGAGACATCGTGTGAGGCGACTCGCACCACACGATCCGATTCATCGCGCTCTCAAACCGAGCGCTGCACGTACGCATGCAACGGGCCGTCCCTGCCCTCGCGCAACAGGCCAAGCGAATGCAGCGTGGCTGCAGTGGGGTGTAGCGCCTGCGCCGTTGGCCGCGCACCCGTAGTACCGCTTACACGACAAGCGTTCGTTCTCGTGCGGGGCCGGCAGGTATTCCGATGCAGTCTGCGCGTCGCGTCGCCGATTCCCAGATCGTCAAGGACGAACGCACTCTATGTCACGCAGTGGGTGATCCGTCGAACGCCAAGGCGACGACAGGAAATGCCGCACGCGCTCGTGGCGAACTTCGTGTATGTGCGCAAGTGCCCAACGCGGCTCGCGGTCCTTGTCGACAAGATGGGCGCGCACTCCTTCGAGGAAGTCACCCTCCTCGACCGCCCGCGTCACGATCCCCAGTTCCATCCGGAAGCAATCGGCAAGCGTGCTGTGGCGGCCGCGCAGCATCGCCTCCCGCGCGACATAGAGCATCGTTGGCGAATGCATCTTCAGCACTTCGAGCGTCGCCTGAATCCACTGCCTGATCTCGCGCGGAGCGTTCGCATCGGCGTCGTGCTTCAACGTTCCCACGATCCGATCGAGATCAAAGCGCGGATTGAAATAGCGCTTGATGACCTGCGTCAGCGACCCGAGTGGCGCATGCGCCATCACGTTGCCAGGCGGCTCGAAGATCGCCTGTAGCGAGCGCATCAGCACGTCAGGAAACGCGGGATTGAGGCGAGACGATGGCATCGATTGCAGCCGCTCCTCGAATGTCTTCAGCCATTCCGACGACACGCAGACGTCGGCCAGGTGGCAGAGCACTGCGTCGGGCCCCGTCAGCGTGGTTCCGGTGAGCCCCACATACAGTTCGGTCTCAACGGGCATCTTCGCGAGAAAATAGCTGGCGCCCACATCAGGAATTAGTCCGATACGCGTCTCCGGCATCGCCATCTTCGTGCGCTCGGTAACGACGCGCAGCCGCGCGCCCTGACCGAGGCCCATACCGCCGCCCATCGTCACGCCATCAAGTAGCGCGACTACTGGCTTCGGAAAGGTATGCAAAGCGTAATCGAGCCGGTATTCGTCGATGAAGAACTGCTGCCAATCGAGATGCTTCGCGCTCGCAAGGCGATGCAGATCGCGCACATCGCCGCCGGCACAAAAGCCCTTGGCGCCCGCGCCTTTCAGCACGAGGGCAACGATGCCGTCGTCGGTACGGCAATGTTCGACCAGCACAGCAAGCTCGCGCACCATCGCGTGCGATAGCGCATTGAGCGCGGCCGGCCGGTTCAGCGTGATGATCGCCACACGGTTGACAACACGAAACAGAATTTCGCGCTCCGCTGCTACGCCTGTATCGAGTACGACGCTCTGCAAGGCGCTCATCGGCGGGTCTCCTGCTCGACGTTTGCGACCTGGTCAGCGTTCCCTGCGTGCCCAGCCTGCGTCACCTGCCAGCGTGGCGCGCGCTTCTCGAGAAACGCAGTGACGCCTTCGCGCTGATCGGCGCCGTCGAACAGATCGACAAAGCGTTCCCGCTCCACCGCCAACGCCGCCGCACGCGGCACGCCGTTGCGGCCCTGGTGAATCAGCGTCTTGCTGAAGGCGACCGCTTGCGGGCTAAGGCTCGCGACACGCGCCGCCATCGTAAGCGCGGCCTCCCGCGCGGCACCCTTTTCCACCACTTCTTCGACAAGGCCGATACGCAATGCGGTCGCAGCGTCGACGCGTTCGCCGGTCAGAATCATCCGCTTGGCCCAGCCTTCGCCGACCAGCCATGGCAACGTCTGCGTGCCGCAGCCGCACGGCAGTAAGCCCACCGCCGTTTCGGGAAGCGCCATCACCGCATGTTGCTCGGCGATGCGGATATCACAGGCCAGCGCACATTCGAGCCCACCGCCCATTGCATAACCGTTGATCGCCGCGATCACCACCGGTCGTGCGTTCTGCAAGGTCTCGAACGCCGAGCCGAAGCGCGTCGCCGCCGTGCGCGCGACTTCGCGATTGCCGTCAGCGAACGCGTTCAGGTCGGCGCCCGCACTGAAGAACTTCGGGCCATCGCCCGCAATCACGATGGCCCGCACGCGCGCTTCGCCGTTCAGATGTTCGACGGTCTGCTGCAACATCAGCAAGCCGTCGGGCGTGAACGCGTTCGCCGGTGGCCGCTTGAGTGTCAGCAGCGCGACGGCGCCGTCGTGGGCGTAGTCGAGCTCGATCATGACGCCTCTCCGACCTTGCTGTCCTTTCGATAGAGCTTGATGACCGCCGAGAAGTCCAGGCGTCCCGCGCCCTTCGCGCTCATCGATTGATAAAGCAGCTGCGCGAGCGCCCCGCAATAGACCGGTTGACGTGCGGCTTTTGCGACGTCGATGGCGAGGCCCAGGTCCTTGAGCATCAGATCGGTGCCGAAGCCACCGGTATAACCGCGCGTGGACGGTGCGGTTTCGATCACGCCGGGCATCGGGTTATACGTGTCCGAACTCCAGCAGCGGCCCGTCGAGGTATTGATGATGCCGCCCAGCACTTTCGCGTCGATGCCGAGCGCCTCGCCCAGCGACATCGCCTCGGCCACGCCTGCCATCGTGATGCCGAGCACGAGGTTGTTACAAATCTTCGCGACCTGGCCGGTGCCGGTGTCGCCGCAATGCACGATATTCTTGCCCATCGCCGAGAGCACCGGCTTGACCTGCTCATACGCGCTCGCGCTGCCGCCAACCATGAAGGTCAACGTACCCGCCGCCGCGCCGCCGGTGCCGCCGGACACGGGCGCATCGACAAAAGTGTTGCCGTGTTGCTGCGCGAGTTCGGCGAAGTATTTCACGCTCGCGGGATCGATCGTGCTCGAATCGATGATCGTCACGCCTTTCGCGATGCCGGCGAACACGCCGTCATCCGCGGTCAGTACGCTGCGCACATGCGCAGCGGCGGGCAGCATGGTGATCACACATTCCGCGTCGGCCACCGCTGCTTTCGGCGAACCGGCCGCTTTCGCGCCCGCATCGACGAGCGCCTGCACGGCTTGCGCGTTGAGGTCAAACACGTTGACCGCGTTGCCCGCCTTGAGCAGGTTGTGCGCCATCGGCGCGCCCATGTTGCCGAGTCCGATAAAGCCTATTTTCATGATGTCGTCTCCAGTCGATAGGAGTTGGCGCTTTAGCGCTTACTCCCGTCCCACGCGGCGCGCTCCCATGCAAAACATTAGATCCTGGGCTCAGCGCAGGCTAATGGTCGTATTGACGCCGTCGTTGACGGTGTCGTCGTCGAACCAACGGGCGGTGACGGTTTTGGTCTGCGTGTAAAACTGCACGACCTGTTTGCCGTACGGACCGAGGTCGCCGAGTTTCGAACCGCGCGAGCCGGTAAAGCTGAAGAACGGCACCGGCACCGGAATCGAAATGTTGATGCCGACCTGGCCGATATCGATTTCGCTCTGGAATTTGCGCGCCGCCGCTCCGCTTTGCGTGAAAAGACCCACGCCGTTGCCGAACGGATTGCTGTTGACGAGCGCGATCGCATCATCGAGCGTGGCGGCATTCAGCACCACCAGCACCGGGCCGAAGATTTCCTGACGGTAGATCTCCATCTCCGTGGTGACGTCCGTGAACACCGTCGGGCCGATGAAGTTGCCTTGCTCGTAGCCGGGAACCTTCACGTCGCGACCGTCGAGCGCCAGCGTTGCGCCCTCTTTCACGCCTGTTTCGATCAGGCCGAGAATGCGCTGCTTCGCGGTGCGTGAGACGACCGGGCCGACGTCCGTACCCGGCTCATTGCCCGCGTTGACCTTCAGCGTCTTTGCTTTCGCGACCAGATCCGGCAGCCATTGCTGCGCCGCGCCGACCAGCACGATTACCGAGGTTGCCATGCAACGCTGTCCCGCTGCACCGAACCCCGCGCCAGCGAGAGCATTCAGGGTCTGCTCGCGGTTCGCATCGGGCAGCACCACGGCGTGATTCTTTGCGCCCATCATCGATTGCACGCGCTTGCCGTGTTCGCTGCCGAGGCGATAAACGTGCGTGCCCACCGCGGTCGAACCGACGAACGAAATCGCCTTGACCAGTTCATGCGTGCAGAGCGCGTCGACCACGTCCTTGCCGCCATGTACGACATTCAGCACGCCCTTCGGCACGCCGGCCGCGAGCGCGAGTTCGACCAGTTGCATGGTCGAGAGCGGATCCTGCTCGGAAGGCTTCAGCACGAACGTATTGCCGCAGACGATCGCCATCGGGAACATCCACAGCGGGATCATCGCGGGGAAATTGAACGGCGTGATGCCGGCGCATACGCCGATCGGCTGACGCAGCGTGTAGGTATCCACGCCACCCGCCACGTTCTCGGCGAATTCACCCTGCTGCAAGGTGCCGATCGAGCAGGCGTGCTCGACCACTTCAAGCCCGCGGAAGATATCGCCTTCCGCGTCGGGAATTGTCTTGCCCTGCTCGGCGCTCAGGGTCTTGGCGATCCGCGGCGAATGCTCGCGAATCAGCGCCTGGAACTTCAGCATGATGCGCATGCGTGCGCCGATCGGCGTGTCCTTCCACGTCTTGAACGCGGCATGCGCCGAGCAGATCGCTTCGTTCACTTCTTCGGCGGTGGCGAACGGTACGCGCGCCAGCACCTCTTGCGTGGCCGGGTTGACGATGTCGCGCCATTCGGTGGTTTTGGATTCGACGAACTCACCGTTGATCAACAGCTTGGCCGTGTTCAAGCCTTCATTGGACGCTTCGGTCACAGCATTCATGCTTTAACTCTTTTGGTTAGGTTCGAATAGGTCCGGTCGAACGCCGGACAACATAAAAAAACAAGGTGATCAGCTCGCCTATCGACTGCACGCGCTCCGCGGCGTTGCGGCGATACGTGACCACCTGACGGTAAGATCGGCCACTCGTTGCTATTCAACCCGTGTCCGCTTCAACATCGTGCAGCACAGCGTGGCGATATCTGGCACCAGCATGTAAGCGACTACATAGTGAGAGCGGCCACCGCCCACGGCCAGCAAGGCAGTTGCAATCATCGACGCGACTCCGCCTCCAAGCACACCCGCGATCTGCACCGACAACGAGATCCCGCTATCGCGGATCTCAGCGGGAATCGGCGAAGCGAACAATCGTGCCTCCGGCGCACAAAGAATCGGAAATACCACGCCTACGCCGAGCACCATCGCCCGCCAAACGATGACGGGATTGCGCGTTCCGAGCATGGCGAAGAACGGCGCCGTAAACAGGGACATGACGACAAGGTCTATCAGGAACAGACGTTCACCTTTCATCTCCCTCAGACCGGTGTAGGCATCCGATCGGCACCCCTTCCTCTGCCGCTTTCAGATGCCGATTCCAAGGTCGTTCTGGAGTTGAGATCACGTCTTCAATACAAACACAGGTAATTTCGGACATGATTCTGCGGATAACACTGAGTTCATAGCTTGAAAGGTCATTTTTGTTATCCCTTAATAACTCGCCAAGCGCGTCGGAGAGTCTGTGCAAATCTGCCGCAGTTCCCCAGGCAACTGGCCAGGCGATAAGCAGATAACACAAAGGTACTAACGCTCGCCTTTCGCACCATCGGTCAAACAGGATTTGGCACAGGTCATCCAGCCGTTCTGTATTCAATCGTGTTGCATAAGGCAAAGCGAATCCCCCCAGTGTCAGCTATTCTCATGGGAATGGTCCATGAAATTGTTAGCAATCCGTAGACCTCAGCCAATCTGGCCTTGGTCAAAGTCGGGTTCGCGCGCGCCCCGCAACAGAGTCTACCCTTGACGTAGTCGACCTCAATATATTCTCAAGCCGCAAGGTATTCCTGATTCTCAAAGCTAAAGTGATTTAATGTCGGGCAGGCGGTACCACGTCATGCGGGGGCAAGACAGGCGCTACTGGCCTTCATGTATCCGCACCCAGTAAAACGCTTCGCGAGTTCACGATGTTCTGTCTACCCATTGTGCTCTTTCAAAAACTCCCAGAACTCTGCCGCCGGAAGCGCCGAACTGACGAGAAATCCCCGGATCGGGTCGCACCCGGCCTCGTGGAGCACCTTTCTCTGATCTTCTGTTTCGACGCCCTGCGCGATCACGTGAAGACCGAGCGACTTGCACAACGCGACAACCGTTCCTACCAGCAGCCGCGCCCGCCCACCCGGATCAATGTCCAGATCGTGCACGAACGAGCGGTCGATCCTGATCGTATTGACGGGGTCCTCACTGACGCAAACAGCAATGACTTCACCCGGCTGTTGGTCCTTATGCGGCTGTCCGGCCCATCCGTGGCAAGCGGGGCGGCCACTGTCAAAGGCAGTCGTCGTGCAGGCCGATCGCGCTTACGATCACGAAAAATATCACAGACCACTGCACGCCAACGGCATTGCTTCGTACATTGCCCGTCACGGTGAACCGCGCGGCAGTGGCCTCAGAAAGACCCGGTGGGTCGTCGAGCGGACCTTTGCATGGCTGCACAACTTCAGGCGCCTGCGAATCCGGTCTGAACAACTCGCCGCAATACACAAGGTGCTCATGAAATCGCCCTGCATCGTCCGTTGGCGACAGCTTAAAAACTCATTGTGTTAGCGCTTCTTAAAGCAAGCACACGCGACAAAGATCAACGGTTCTCCGATAAATATATTTATTCAGCCACGGTACGAACGTGTACTCGTCGTATGCATTGCTGCCAATAAAAATACAGTGGGATAAAACATTCATCATGATAGCTCTACCTTTCCGCTAGATTTCAAAGACCCCGATTAACCACATCGTTTGCGCCTAACACGGTCACCACATCGACCTGCGCAAATCGGCCGTCGATCTCTTCCTTCTCACCCCCTAGCCCGCAGGGCATTTTTTCCTCCTCAAGCAGCACGTTCATATGGCCCCGGCACACGCTCGGCCACAGAATGGATAGAGCACCTGACTGTCACGACCGCCGCCCGTCTGGTTCTGCCCCCCTTCATTACGCAGGCGTCACTCAAGTACGTACAGCTGGCATGTGGAACTTCTCACTCCAATCAACTACGGAACGATACCGTATCGTCTCGACGTAAATGAACAATAGTCCCAAACTCGCGAAGAGTCAAGCCCGCTAGAAATCGCACCTTCATCGACCAGCTCATCCAGCCTTAGCGATAACGTTTCGCGACAGAGGCCGTGCGAGCGCGCAACTTCAAGATCGGACCGAAATGCGTCGTGGGACACGCGCGCGCTTGAAGGTGACACAACTTTGGCGGCGCCGTAGCACGCATGTGAGGCGATTTCGCCAACCCGAATTACGCTTTTAAATAACACACGGATTCGATAAGGACGGTCGTCGAATTGCCCTAACAGTCTCGCCGCGCCAATAGCTAGGCGAATCCGCGTTCACCAGATATCGAGGCGAGTTTCCAGGTGGCACCAAACAGTGAAAGCGACATCGGGCCAGCCCCGAGGTCGAGCTGCACTGCCCTGGCCAGCGCAAGCCCCAGGATTGTCGTCGCTTTCGCGCCACGTTTGGCGTTCAGAGGTCCAGCACGAAGCGACGCGCCGCAGAATACCCACCCATGTGGCCGTGGCTAAGCGCAAGCGCGTTGAGGATCGTCGTGCTCTGGACGCCGGACTCGAATCAGTCGCGCACCAGCTCGTGAAACGGTTCGATCATGGAGACGCAACTGGACGGAACCTTCGGATTGCGTCTGAAGGTCACCGCCAGTCCGACGTCGTCCTGCGAAGGTCAGCCAGCATCAAGCCAACCTCGAGCGAGCGCGACCCACCCTATGAAATCGGTAAGAGTGGGTTCGTGACGGTCGTTAAAATCATTCACCATTGAAAGCAATAAAGCGTTGTTCGTAATCGCCGTTTCTTTCAGCCCAGCGCTCTCCTTTGACACGCTCGACGAGGATTTCACCAGAAGGCGAGGTACCGTCACCAAGCAGTTGCATCACCTCAGCAACATAGTCCGCCAGCGGCATAGCCCTTGGGTCCGTCGCCTGATGTGGTCCACTTAACTCTGTTTGGACGTACGGCGGGATGAGTTCCAGCACCTCTACCGAGGTGGGCCGGAGCTGCACACGCAGTGACTGTAACCACGAGTGCAGCAATGCCTTGCTGGCGCAGTAGGTCGGGAAGTTGTTTCGCGGCACGAAGGCCAAGCCGGAAGTGGTTGTGATAATCGTCGCATCCGGTTGGCGCTTGAGTATTGGAAGGAGCGCCGCGGTCAGGTGCAGGGTGCTGACGATGTTAGTCTGGATGATCGAACGCGCGTCGGAAAGGTCAATATGATCAGCCGCGAGATCTTCCTGCCTCGAGACGCCTGCATTGCTGATTAAAATGTTAAGTTCGGGAAACTCCTTCTGGATGTTGGCGGCAAATTCGTCGAGGGCATAGGGGTCCTGGACATCGAGCTGCTTGCCGTGCATTCCTGGGTTGGCAGCAGTGATCTTGTCGAGAAGGGACTGACGGCGGCCTGCAACGATAACCTTGTTGCCAAGTTGGAAAAATGCCTCTGCAAGCGCGAGACCGATACCGCTGGTGCCGCCAGTGATGAGAATAGTATTACCAGTGAGATTCATAGATGTGTGCTCCCGTTGGACATCAGTAAAGCCGCTAGTTAGCCGAGAATCGCAGGCTTCAGTACTTCTTCGCACCACTCTCGAAAACTGGTCGGGGTGGTGTTCTCGGCGGTGCGAGGCTCCGCGTTGTCGAGTCCTTCGTCCTTCGCTCGCGCCATGTCTGTCATCCCCTGTGCCATTGCCTCGGACATCCCGAACTCGATGAACCGCGACTTGTAGGCCTCAAAGGGGATTTGCTGGAAGCGAACCGGCTTAGCCAGTACCTCCGACATGATTCTCGCCATGTCGCCGAAGGACAGGTCTTCTGGACCGAGGACAGCCA
Organism: Paraburkholderia sp. GAS32; assembly: GCF_050434225.1. Taxonomy (NCBI): domain Bacteria; kingdom Pseudomonadati; phylum Pseudomonadota; class Betaproteobacteria; order Burkholderiales; family Burkholderiaceae; genus Paraburkholderia; species Paraburkholderia sp. GAS32. Next base: position 110,122 of record NZ_JBNPVS010000024.1, read on the forward strand.
CGCGTCCTTGCCCGCGCCAGGATGTATCGAGCAGTAGTTCGGCGGCGACAGCAGCGATGTCCCGGGTGGCGCAGCTCGGCATCTTGCGATCACCGGAAATAGGCGAAAAGAACATGTCCTGATTCTTGATGGCCGCTGCCTGTCGAAGAATATTGTCCATAAACGAAGGCATCGTCAAAGCCCGATAACCGACCGCGGTACTGGCAATCTGATCATCCATCGCGAGTGATGCCGTGACGTAACCTGCGTGAGAGGCGACGGGCGTCCCGCGGCCTAGGGCTGAGATTCCGACGACCCTAGCGATTGCATGGCTTTTGAACGCTTCGCATGCGGATCGGGTGAAATCAACGTAGGCCGCCTCAACGCTCTTCGCGCCGGGATCAGGGGGAAGCAGCCAGAACACGGAGTCAGCCCCGTCGAACGCTGTGTTCACCACTCTGGTATCGCTATGCGAGCCCTCTACGACCTCGACGCGATCACGTATTTCCAAAGAGAGACGCGACGGATCGCGTGCAATCATGCGAATAGGAGCGCCGGCGTCAAGAAGATGCGTGACGACCTGTTGGCCGATCATGCTAGTGGGCGCAGTAACTACGATCATGTGGAACTCTCCTGTATCGGTTTATGGCCGCAATCGGCGGCGTCATCGCGATCAAGTTACTCGATTGGTTAAAGACGGTCTATGTGGCAAAATCCATATTAATTTCGCGATCGTCCAGCGCGATCCATGTCGAGAACGGTTTGGCTGACTTGCGAGATGCCGCGACTTTGCTCGCTGAAGCCAGCCGATATTTCGCCCCATCAACCGTCTGACACGTTCCACCGCATCCTCGACTTCGTCCATCGACCGCACCAATTCGACTAACCAAAACGGCACAGGCGCCGGCCCCCCCACAACGAACTGCGCATACTGCCATTGAAGCCGCGGCGCAAGATTCCTGAAACGCCCCGTTCTCACCACTTTCCCCCGCGGACTACCCAACCTCTGGCACGTTCGCCACGAAATCTTTCGAAAATCAATTCAGCCTGAGCCATTTCCTTCCGGGTTGCCTGAGTTCTTACGCTCGCGAAACCGACTGCCTCCCTGTCAGATCTAACAGGGCGTGATGTTCTCGACAAGTTGTCTCATTTAGATCAACTCCCATTGAGGGCATCGAACATCTTTTCGTACACGCCATTGGTGGCGGCCCAGCGCAGCGTCTTAAGCCGCTCAACAAGGATCTCGCCGCGCGATGGAGCCGGAGCCTCAAGAGCCTGCATCACTTCGGTCACATTGTCGGCCAGAGCGATGGCGTTGGGGTCGGTCGCCTGCCAAGAACCACCCAGCTCGGTTTGTACGTAGGGCGGTGACAGCTCCAGAACTTCCACGGTACCGCGCAATTGCGAACGCATCGATTGCAGCCATGGGTGCAGGAACGCCTTGCTTGCAGAGTAGGTCGGATACTCGGTGCGCGGCACAAAGGCCAAACCGGGGGTCATAGTAAGAATGGTTGCGCGCGATTGCCGTCGGAGGGTTGGCAGCGACGCTGCAGTCAACTGGAGTACACCGACGATGTTGGTCTCGATGATCGACCGCGCCACGGAAACGTCGATATCGGTGATGGTCAGGTCTTCGGCTTGAGTAATGCTGGCGTTGTTGATTAGAGCGTTCAAGTCGGGGAAGCGTTCGCGCACACCGACAGCAAAGGTGTCAACGGCGCTCGAGTCTGCCATATCGACTTGCAGGCCTTGCATCCCGGGATGCAAGGCAACGATTTGGTCAATCAACTGCTGACGGCGCCCGGCGATGATGGCCCGGTCACCGCGCTGGTGGAGCGCTTCGGCCAGGGCGCGGCCTATGCCGCTGGTGCCACCGGTAATGCGGATCCCGTCGTCAGTAAGTTGCATGGGAATTCCTCCTGACACTCCACAATAGACGTCAGCTGAGCTACGATCTATATTGGAAAATCCACATTATTTCGTTAATCGTCCAAATTTGACTGATGGATCCCTTGTCAGACGTGCTCTCACTGTTGCGGCCCCGTAGCTACGTGTCGGCCGGATTCGACGCAGGCGGGGACTGGTCGATCCAGTTCTCCAGCCAACATGAGCGGATCAAGTGCTACGCGGTGATTTCCGGCAAATGTTGGTTGTCCGTCGACGGTGTGGCTGCGCCAGTACGCCTGAGGACGGGAGACTGTTTCGTGTTGCCGAGCGGGCGGCCTTTCCGGCTGGCGAGCGACATGAAACTACCCTCCGTTGATGCGGGTACGATCTTTCCGCCGGCGCGAGAAGGTGGTGTCGTTTCCTACATCGGCGGAGGGGATTTCTTTCTGGTTGGTAGCCGCTTTGCCGTCCACGGCACCCATGCCGGTATCCTATTAGCGATGCTACCGCCAATCGTGCATATACGTCGCGAATCCGAGCAGGAAGCACTGCGTTGGTCGGTTGAACGAATGATGCAGGAGCTGCGCGAACGCAGGCCTGGCGGGATACTGATCGCACAGCATCTGGCGCACATGATGCTGGTACAAGCACTGCGGCTGCATCAGGAGGAAGACGCCGCGATTGGACAGGGGTGGCTGTTCGCTCTCGCCGACAGACAGATAGGGACGGCAATCGCTGCCATGCATGAAGACCCGTCGCATCGTTGGACATTGCAGGACCTCGCGGAACGTGCCTGTATGTCGCGCTCGGCCTTCGCATCGAAGTTCAAGGAGACTGTTAGGGTATCGCCTCTGGAATACCTGACACGTTGGCGAATGCTTCTGGCAGCGGATCGGCTAGAAACGTCAGTAGAGCCGATTTCCTCTATTGCACAGGCCATGGGCTATGAATCCGAAAGCGCATTCTGTACGGCCTTTAAGCGAAATATGGGCTGCTCGCCCCGACAGTACGGACGCAGTCAACACCCGGGTTCCGCAGAACTGGTTACACAGGGATAGCGGAGTAGTTGACGCGGCCATCATGCGTTCAGATGGATTGAGTACGACCGCATTGCTCGCAGCCATTGCAAGTGTGATCGTACATACAGGCAGCGCTGCGCGCGATCGGGTCCGCGTAGCCGAAACGAAAGATTTCATCTCCCGGGTTCTGTGGTGAGCGTTCGCGACTGACTCAGTGCCGCGGACGAAGGTTTCGCTTAGTGCGCGCCTGAATCGCCGCCCACCGCCTTGCCTGCCTTCGTGATCCAGACGAGCGGAATGATCGCGAGAAAAATTAAAGCCGAGATGTAGAAGATGTCGTTCAGACCGAGCATCGCCGCCTGCGCATTCACGAGCGAATCGAATACGGCGTTGGATGCTGCCGGGTCGAGGTGCGCCCAGTTCCCGAGGAAGCCAATTAGGCGATCGTATTCGGGATTTCCCGGCATGGCCTGCTCAGTGAGCCGCACGTGATGCAATACGGTGCGGTTGTTCCACTCGTTCACAGTGAGCGACGTGCCGACCGCGCCGCATAATACGCGCACGAAGTTCGACAATCCCGCTGCGGCGGGAATCCTGCTCGGCGGTTGTCCCGTGAGAATAATCGCCGTGAGTGGCACGAAGAACATCGCCATCGGAATGCCTTGCAGCAGCGTGGGCAGCACGAGGTGCCATGTGTCGACCGACACGACGTAATTCGAGCGCATGTAGAAGACTACCGCGAAGCCGGCGAACGCCACCGTCGCGATTTTCCGCGCGTCCGAGCGCGGTAGCACCCGCGCAATCACTGGCGAGAGCAGCACTGCGAACACACCGAGCGGGGCAATGACGAGCCCCGCATCCACAGACCGGTAACCCAGATACTCCTGCATCCACTGCGGCAACAGCACGAGATTGCCGAAAAACACGCCATACGCAATCGAGATCGCAACGGTACCGCCAAAGAAGTTCCTCTGACTGAAGAGACGTAGATCGACGATTGGATGCTCCTCTGTCAATACCCAAATGAGGAAAAATGCGAAGCTCACAAGGGCCGCGAGTGTAAGCATAACGATGACCGGCGAGTCGAACCAGTCAAGGTCCTTGCCCTTGTCAAGCATGATCTGCAGCGATCCGACCCACGCAATAAGTAGGCCCAGTCCGACAAGGTCGATCGGCGACTTACGGATGGGCGTTTCGCGCGTGCGGTAGATCGCCCAGATCACTCCTGCGGCGAAGATGCCGACTGGAACGTTGATATAGAAAATCCACGACCAGCTGTAGCTGTCCGTGATCCACCCACCTAGCGCCGGTCCGGCGATCGGCCCGACGGTCGCCGTCATGCCCCACAACGCGAGCGCCGTAGCCGACTTAGCTTTCGGCCAAGAGCTAAGCAGAATCGACTGCGACATTGGGATAAGCGGTCCGGCCATGGCGCCCTGAAGCGCGCGTGCCACGAGCAGCACCGGAAGGTTCGGCGCAATGCCGCACAGCCACGATGCGAGTGTGAACATCGCGATCGCGCCGACAAAGAGTCTGATCTGGCCAAAACGCTGGCTGAGCCAGCCCGTCAGAGGGATGGACACCGCATTGGCCGCCGCGAAGACCGTGATGACCCACGTCCCTTCGTCGACCGAGACTCCGAGATTGCCCGACAGCGTCGGAATCGCGACGTTTGCTATGGACGAGTCAAGCACATTCATGAACGTCGCCAGAGCGACGACAAGCGTGCCGAGCATCAGCCTGCCGCCCGTGAGCGGCGGATGGATTGGAACTCCGGACGGTGTACTCACAACGCTCTCCCACGAAAGGCAAAAACACATCCTTCACAAAGCCGAATGGCGCGCACCAGAGCACGGTCCGCTAGCGCAATTCTCACAATTCACGATCCTTAGCGATGATGGGACGACTTCGGACGCAAACCTGCCTTCGATCTCGAGTCTTTTGGCAGGGTCCCCGGTCAAAAGAGGCGCCTAGACTCGACACTGGGATCGTCGGGTTGTGCAAAATCCATGGCGTGCGGTCACCTCCCCCGCGAATGGAAAGACTGGAAAATAATCGGCACTTTCCATTGATAGCGCCGCCGCGACCGCGCGCATCACCGACTCAAAAGTTCAACCCCATTTACCGGGCAATCAAGCGTTGCACTCGGCCAATGCTCTGGTTTAAGACTTTCCGGTGCGCCCGCATTTTTCTGGGTGGCATCGAACTGATGCACATGATTAAGAAGGGACAACTGAACGGTAGCGATAACGGTAGCGATAACGACCAGACTCCCGCCCAGCGGCTCTACTCGCTGATCTGTCAAGGATTCCATACCATATCGATTTTGCTTGTTCGGCGTTCTTTATTGCGACATAACCCACGGCAGGACCGCCCCCCGATCCACGAGTCATCGTCACACAGTCTGTCGACCAGACTGACGACAAGTTCACCGATTGCTCTTGCCGAGTCGGTAAGCGGGATGGCCTTCGACGAACAGAGCGCCAGAGTTCTAATAAGAGGCTGTCCGGTAACTGGTACCGCGCGCAACTCACCATTTCGCAACTCCATGCTCAAGGGCGCGGGCGGGATAAGCGTGGCACCTATATCGGCAAGCAACGCTGACCTGAGAATGGCTACCGAATTGATCTCCACGACCTGCGTCAGAGTTTGCCCAGAAGCACGTGCGGCGGCTTCGATCAAAGGCCGAACCCCATGCCGAATACCCGGCAAAATGAGCTTTTGGGCTATGGCAGCGTCGAACGCGATTGAGTCTGCCCCAGGAGAGTACTTTGAGTCCGGAGACGATACGTACATCAAGTTCTCTTCGAGGAGCCTGACCACGTCGAATCCATCCAGTTGACCATCGTCGAACAGAATCGCCAGATTTAGCCGTCCCGATCGTAATGGCTCAATGAGGTTACCGGTCAGCTCTTCCGTGAGCTGAAGGGTGACATTAGGATACGTAGCGTAGACCGTCTTCAACAAGGGCAAAGCCAACGCAGCAGAAACGCTTTGCGGAATTCCCAGTGCGACGGTTCCGGACAACTGGCCGCTGGCTTGACCGACGCTTGTCCTAGCATCAAGGACCTGCTTCAGAATAGCCTGCGCATGTGCATAAAATTTCTTCCCAGCATCCGTCGATTGAACACCTTGTCGGGTGCGTAGTAACAACAAGGCATGCAGTTCCTGCTCAAGGATCTGAATCTGATGACTTAGCGCAGGTTGGGCGACATGTAACGCAGCCGCAGCCCGCGAAATTGAACCATGGTCAACCGCTGCAACAAAGTATCTAAGCTGACGTAGTTCCATATATGAGCAGACGTTTCGTTCATCACGCAGCCGAAACCGCCTGAGAAATGATGGCTGTGATAGAACGATTTCGACCCATTCGCACACTTACTGGGTGCTAACGCGCGCAGCGTGCACTTCCTGGCGAGACTGATCAATACCTGACAGCGGAACAACATCGCTTGTTCGGTCGCAAATTTGGTCAAACAGACGGGCGACGCCTTCTGCCGCACCCGGTCCGTTGCCTACGTAACATCCGCCAGTCAGTGTGATATGCGAGGTCGAGTAGGCCCCCGCACCGGCACATAGAATCGTGCGCGTAGGTGCGCCCTCAGAAGCGAGATACAGCAGGCCGGGCGTAACACTCTCGGGAGTGAGCAGCGCCAGATCCTCAGCACTGTAGAGATCATTTGTCATGGCGGTTGCGGCACTCGGAGCAAGCGCGTTGACGCAGATGCCATATTTTCGGCCCTCTAGCGCAAGCGTCTGCATGAGCCCGACAAGACCAAGTTTAGCCGCGCTGTAGTTGGCTTGACCGAAGCTGCCGAAAAGACCAGACGATGATGTAGTCACTACAATCCTGCCGTAACCCTGTGACTTCATTATTTCCCAAACCGCATGCGTGCAATAGACACTGCCCATCAGGTGCACATCGATCACAAGCCGGAACTCGTCAAGCGACATCTTTGAGAATGTCTTATCACGCAGAATTCCTGCGTTGTTGATCAAGATATCGACCCGGCCCCACGCGTCTACCGTCCGAGCGACCATAGCACGCATGTCGGGCTCGTCAGTCACCGAGCCCCCCCAATGCAGCGCCTCACCTCCCGCGGCATTGATCTCTTCCGCTACGTACGCGGCGTTTTCACTGTTCGCGTCGTTGACAAGTACCTTTGCTCCGCGTGCAGCGAGTTGCAACGAATAATTGCGGCCGAGACCGCCGCCCGCGCCGGTGACGATGGCAACACGACCATCAAAACTTATAGAGCTCATCGATTACCTCTGCATTCCCTACCAACTCATAGCCCATCTATTAACCAACTTGAAAATCGATCAATGCTTGCAAGGCCTCTCCACTACCAAAGAACCCAATTACGCTAGGATCGCTTCCATCATGGTCCGAATCAGATGACTAGACGTACCTGCTCCGGCAGGTACATCGTTTCCCAAACGGTGACTATTACTTCCGCTTTTCCATGAATGCAATCAACGTTTCACGCCATCCAAACTTTCGACGCATCAGCTGCAAAGGCCGTGAAATTGGATGGTTCACTACCAGTAAGCGTCTCGACCTCATTCGTTACCCGGTCCTCCACTCCCTCCGCTATTGCGGTGTCCATTGAGGCTAGAATCCTCGCAAAGTGGGGATCGACACCTGCGCCCACGTGTCGACTGGCCAACTCGTCCTCATCAATCTTCACATGCTCCACCCGGAACCCGCATGCTCCGCTAATCAGTTCAGCCACTTCGTCGTAAGAAAGAGCTTTGGATCCCGTGACGATTACATCGCGATTGAGAGCGTCGCCGTTCACAAGAGCATGCGCACCTACCTTTGCAATGTCAGTTGCATCGACGAACGGAACCCTCCCATCGCGAGTCGCGGAATAGATGCGGCGTTCGTTGGAGATCGTGAAACGGTGATGCATTTCCGAAAAATTCTGCATGAACCAGGTCGGCCTCAGGACTGCCCACTCTGGAACGTTTTCAGCTAACCACGCGTGCACCTCGCCCATCATCGGGCCGCCCGCCTCAAGCGAAGATGCACTCAACAACACGTATCTTTTAACGCCAGCGGAAAGAGCCTGTTCGAGAAATGGCAACATTGCCGAGAGAGGAGTTGCCCCATCCATAGGCGCCACCAAATACACAGCACCGACGCCTTCAAGAGCATGCCGATAGGTTGCCTCATCTTTCCAATCGAAACGCACTGCATCGTGGCCGTGGCTCGCCTCTCCTGAGCGCGAGGCGATTCGCACAGCATGTTTTTCAGGATTCAGCAGCGAGGCTAAGCGTCGACCGGTTTTTCCGGTTCCGCCAGTAAGCAGAATTGTTGAATGAGCTGTCATGTTTAATCCTGATGTTGAAATTGGGTCACAGCGCCGTCCTTACCAATTGCGTCTAGCACGACAAGGGGATTCCAATAATCAACGTACCGAGCAATTAAGCCGTCGCGCACAGTAATAACCGAAATGTAGCGTTGATTGTATGGACGGCCAGACTCCAGACCTTTCCCGATGCAGCTAAACTCCAAGATTCGGACGTTCTCGTCTCCCGTTGTATGTACGGCACCCGGCTCAATCCCGTCAATCTGCAGGACGGTCCCAAAGCGTTGGAGATGAGCGCTTAGCGCCGCTCTGCCGTCAATCCGAGTGACCAATCCCGCCGGCGCGAACGGAAATTCAAAAATCACGTCAGGGGCGACCATATCGATGAACGTCAAAGCCGAGGCATCTATCAGAGGAGCGAGGCTCGCCTTCAAGAAGTTGGTGAAACTTGAAAGCTCTTCGGGACGGTTGGCGGTGTTCATTTAATTTCTTCCTTACGATGGAACGCAATGGTTCCGACGTAGTCATGGTAAAAGATAAATCGACGGAACGCAACAGTATCGTCGCAAATTAAAGATCGACCTTCAACGTTCGCGCGCAATAAAGGTGTTGTCGTCTCATCGATTCGATGTGGGCGACCGAGAACCATCTTTCATTGACAGAACGCATCGCACAACTCTTGAGCCAAAACGCCCACAGATTCGGCAATAGCTGTTCTGTCGCAGGACAACGGTCTGCCAGGTTGGTACGTGAAGATTGACAACCTGATCGACAACGCAAAATCGTAATCCGTCAGCGGCTAGGACGCTCAAGCTCCTGCGGTACTCGTTAGACGCAATGACAGATCACCTACCTATCCACTGATCTTGTGCCACACTTCAGAGAAAACTTGAGCGTGACCGTCTCGCAGCTCGGCAATCAGCTCCGCTTCGACACACGCGCCTGTCGGGAGTTGTGCGACTCCGAATGTACTGCGAGCGTGTTTTCCGGAAGGGCCAAAGATTGACTCAAACAACTCCGAAAAACCATTGCCGACAATGTGATGCTCTGTATACAGAGGACTACTATTCACTAGACACAAAACCTTTACGATTCGGACGATACGGTTAAGATCCCCAGTCGCCGCCTGCAGCGTGCCCAGCATGTCTGTCGCGACGCTGCGCGCCGCGACGACACCTTCTGCCGTCTCCATGTCCCGGCCAAGTTGACCGACCCACGGGACGCCACCGAGCTTGGCGATGTGCCCGGAGACAAAAAGCAGGTTCCCTGTCTGCACAAAAGGCGTGTACGCACCCATCGGGGTGGTCTGTAGATTCAACTCGATGCCCTCAGACCGAAGGCGTTCGTAGACTTGATTTTTCGCTTCCAATTTATTTCAATCCTCCATGAGGTTGAAAATGCGGTTGACTCTTCGAGAGACAAATTCCAGAGCGGCAATACCGCGATATTGAGTCTCGGCAGACACATCGCGTTGACTCGCTTCAACGTTTTTTTACGACATACATCGGATGCTGAAAAGCTTTTAATCAATGCTGAGAACAGCAAAGCTGGCAACTGCGAGTCTATGCATCCGATGACGACAGGCGGAAGCGTCACTCGACCGCTTTCACCATATCCTCGATCACCTTCTTCGCATCGCCGAACACCATCATCGTCTTGTCCATATAGAACAGGTCGTTGTCGAGGCCGGCGTAACCCGCGGCCATCGAACGCTTGTTCACGATGACCGTGCGCGCCTTATACGCCTCGATGATCGGCATGCCCGCGATCGGCGACTTCGGATCGTTCTTCGCGGCCGGATTCACCACGTCGTTCGCACCGAGCACCAGCACCACGTCGACCTGACCGAACTCGCCGTTGATATCGTCCATTTCGTAGACCATGTCGTACGGCACTTCGGCTTCGGCAAGCAGCACGTTCATGTGGCCCGGCATCCGTCCGGCCACCGGGTGGATCGCGTACTTCACCTCGATGCCCTTCTCGACCAGCTTGTCGGTGAGTTCCTTCAACGCATGCTGCGCACGCGCCACCGCAAGACCGTACCCCGGCACGATCACCACGGTTTCAGCATTGCCGAGCATGAACGAAGCATCGTCAGCCGAACCGGATTTCACCGGACGCTGCTCGGCTGACCCACCCGCCGCCGCCGCACCCGCCTCGTTACCAAAACCACCGAGAATCACGTTGAAGAACGAGCGGTTCATCGCCCGGCACATGATGTACGACAGAATCGCACCGGACGAACCCACCAGCGAGCCCGCGATGATCAGCATCGGATTGTTCAGCGAGAAGCCGATGCCCGCCGCCGCCCAGCCCGAGTACGAGTTCAGCATCGACACGACCACCGGCATATCCGCGCCGCCGATCGGGATGATGATCAGCACACCGAGCACGAACGCGATCAGCGTCATGATGATGAACGGCAGCCAGGATTGCGTGAGGAAGAAGATCACGCCGAAGCCGAGCATCCCGATCGCAAGGAACAGGTTGATCAGATGCTGCCCTGCATAGACGACCGGTGCGCCCTGGAAGAGCCGGAACTTGTACTTGCCCGACAGTTTGCCGAACGCGATCACCGAACCGGAGAACGTAATCGCGCCGACGAACGTGCCGATGAACAGCTCGACGCGATTGCCGTACGGCAGGAAGCCAGGAATCGGATTGTCCGGATCGACCAGACCAAAGGCCGACGGCTCAGACACCACCGCATACGCAATACACACGGCCGCAAGACCGATCAGCGAGTGCATCGCCGCGACCAGTTCCGGCATCTTGGTCATCTCGACGCGCGCCGCGACGAACGCGCCGATCGCACCGCCGATCACCAGCGCGACCAGCAGCAGGCCGAGCCCTAACCCAAGATTCGAGCCGAGCGCATTAGCCTGTTTGACGATCAGCGCGATGGTGGTGAGGATCGCAATCGCCATCCCGACCATACCGAAGGTATTGCCGGTACGCGCCGTCTTCGGATTCGACAGCCCCTTGAGCGCCTGAATGAAACAGACCGACGCGACCAGATAAAGCAGCGTGACGACGTTCAGACTCATTACGCGTTCTCCTTGGCCGTCTTGTCAGCGATGAGCTTCTTCGGCTCTTTCTTGCGGAACATCTCCAGCATTCGCCTCGTCACCAGGAATCCGCCGAACACGTTCACTGCAGCGAGCGCAACGGCCAGCGTACCGAAGAACTTGCCGGTGTCACCCACGGTGAGGCCTGCTGCAAGCATCGCGCCGACGATCACGATCGCCGAAATCGCGTTGGTCACGGCCATCAGCGGCGTGTGCAGCGCGGGCGTGACGTTCCAGACGACGTGGTAGCCGACGTAAATCGCCAGCACGAAGATGATCAGGTTGATGACGGTGTGGTTGATGACTTCCATCGCCGTTCTCCTCTAGGCCTTGCGCGTGACTTCGCCGTCGCGGGCCAGCAGCGTGGCCGCGACGATGTCGTCTGCGAGATCGATGTTCAGGGCGCCTTCCTTGGTGATGATCAGCTTCAGGAAGTCGAGCAGGTTGCGTGCGTAGAGCGACGACGCGTCGGCGGGCACCATCGAGGCCAGATTCGTATAGCCGACGATCTGTACGCCATGTTTCAGGACGACCTGATCCGCTTCGGTCAGCGGGCAGTTGCCGCCACGACGGCCTTCGTACTCGGCGCCGCGTCCTGCCGCGAGGTCGACCAGCACGGAGCCGGGTTTCATCGCCTGCACGGTTTCCACCGAGATCAGCGTCGGTGCGGCGCGGCCCGGGATCAGGGCGGTCGAGATCACGACGTCAGCCTGTTTGGCCCGTTCGTGGACCAGCGCCGACTGCCGCGCAAGCCACGAAGGCGGCATCGGCCGCGCGTAGCCGCCGACGCCCTGCGCGGCTTCACGCTCCTCATCGGTTTCGTAGGGGACATCGAGGAATTTGGCGCCGAGCGATTCGATCTGCTCTTTCACCGCCGGACGCACGTCCGAAGCTTCGATCACGGCGCCCAGGCGCTTGGCGGTCGCGATGGCCTGCAGACCCGCCACACCCGCGCCGAGAATCAGCACACGGGCCGCTTTCACGGTACCGGCTGCCGTCATCAACATCGGCATGAAGCGCGGGTAGAGCGTGGCGGCCAATAAAACCGCCTTATACCCGGCGATGTTCGCCTGCGACGACAGCACGTCGAGGCTCTGCGCGCGGGTGGTACGCGGGGCGGCCTCAAGCGCGAACGCGGTGACGCCCGCAGCCGCCAGCTTTGATGAGTTTTCGGTATTAAACGGGTCGAGCATGCCGACCAGCGTCGCGCCGCGCTTCAGAAGCGGCAACTCGGCATCGGTCGGAGACTGGACCTTGAGGACCAGATCAGCCCCAAAGGCGGTGGCCGCATCGACAATCTCCGCATCCGACTCCGCGTATTCGTTGTCGATATAGCTGCCAAGCAAGCCCGCGTCATGTTCTATCATCACCTGGTGACCTTGAGCAACGAGTTTCCTCACTGTCTCGGGCGTCGCGGCGACGCGTTTTTCACCCGCCTGCGTTTCGGCAGGAACTCCAATCTGCATTTTTCTATCCTTAAATGACCGTCTTTTCCGGACTGAGATGTCGAAAGCGTATCGCTGCTATGGGGAGGTAATCGAATCCCTTATCTCGCCCGCGCCTTTCACAGTTCGCGTCGTATGCACACTCTCGGACAGGAGCTCCCGCCGTTCGGCAATGCGATACGTACCATTGACTTTTGCACAATGGAATTTCACGACGCCCAATTCGCGCCAGAATCAATTGCGAATCTATTCGTTCGCGCGAAGGCGTATACTTCAAGCCCGAACGGACTACCGCGGCTAAATCACGTGTGCAGCGCATAGCCCAATGCATCCGTTGCCTCGATGAGTGGCGCATCGCTCCCAAAGGCAGCAACGAGAGCGGCAAGTGTGGTCCACCAGCGGCGTAGCTATAGCTGCGTCCCCCGTCGTAAACCAACTCCCTCCACTGCCGGACCCTTCTCATGTATCGGTTACTGCAGAACGCCAGATTGATCGGACGCTGATGTTGCACGACCGTCGACATTTCCTGAAAGTACATGGCGTTCTCAACGACTCAGAAAATCGGCAAACCTTTCGCGAAGTGCTCGCTTGTCGACCTTTCCGGTAGCGCCGACGGGAACCTGATCGACAAAAACAACATCGTCTGGAACCCACCAGCTAGTAAGCCGGGCTCCCAGAAATGCGCGTAGTTCGCTCGCGCGGACATCACTCCCTTCACGTAACTTAACAACGAGCAGCGGCCGCTCAACCCATTTCGGATGGACGCAAGCCACGCAAGCTGCCACTTCGACCCCCGGATGCTCTGCGGCCGCACGTTCGACGGTAATTGAGGAAATCCATTCGCCGCCCGATTTGATCAGGTCTTTCTTCCGGTCGGTCAGGTCGACGTAGCCGTCGCTGTCAATCGTGCCCATATCGCCAGTCGGGAACCACCCCTCCTGAAGCGGAGATTCATCAACATCGAAATATGAAGCCGCAACCCAACGGCCTCGAACCTGAAGTTCCCCACAGGCAGCGCCGTCGTGGGGCAGCGTGCGGCCCTCAGAATCGACAATTCGAACGTCTATGCCGAAAGGTGGACGTCCCTGCTTTGCCAACACCCGCAGTTGCTCTTCTCGGCTTAGCAACGCATGCTTAGGCAAGAGCGTCGCAGCTACACCGACCGGTGAAAGCTCCGTCATACCCCAAGCATGCACAACCTCAACGCCAAGAGCCCCGAATGCTTCGAACAGGCTCGGGGCCATGGCCGACCCACCGACCAACAACCGTTGAAGGTTTGCAAGTCCAAGCCGCTGTTCGTTGACGTAGTCAAGAATGCCAAGCCAGACGGTCGGAACACCAGCAGCGAACGTCACGCCTTCAGAGACGATCAGCTTGTGCAGCGAGAAACCATCGAGCCGACTGCCGGGCAGTACCAATTTCGCACCGACGAGAGCCGCCGCATAGATAAGTCCCCATGCGTTGGCATGGAACATCGGCACGACCGGCAGTATGATTTCTGACGCTGAGCAGTTGAAAACGTCCGGCAGCGAGATCGACATTGCGTGAAGTACAGTCGAGCGATGACTGTACATCACTCCCTTCGGAATGCCCGTCGTGCCGGATGTATAGCAAAGACAAGAACCTGCATTCTCGTCGAGTTGTGGCCATTCATACGCGTCGCTACCTGATGCCAATAAAGTCTCGTAGCACAGCAGTGGCAATCCGGAACCGACGGGTACACTTGCCTCGTCGGCCATACAGACCCACGCGCGCACGCCTTGACACAACGGAGCAAGTTTAACGACATGTTCGAACAACTCGACGTCGAAGAACACCACTCCGTCCTGAGCATGGGAAATCACATAGGCCATCTGCTCCAATGGCAGACGCGGGTTGACGGTATGGCACACCGAGCCACTTCCGGAAATCGCGTAGTACAACTCTAGATGCCGATAACTGTTGAAGGCGAGTGTACCGACACGCTCACCCTGCTCCACGCCAATCCCGGCGAGGGCGTGGGCGAGACGCCTGGCACGCACTTCACAGTCGAGCCAGGTGTAACGATGTACTTCTTCTTGATCAGGTCGGCTCGAGACTATCTCCACGTCAGAAAAGTAGCGCGCTGCGTGAGCGATGAGCTCCGATACCAGCATCGGCATCTGCATCATCTGACCTTTAACCTGCTTCACGTGACAGTCTCCTTGATTCGGTCGAATTCAGTAGATGAAACCCTCTCAACGTCCAGTCGCAACCCCTTTGCGTTCGCGCGTTGCGCACCGAAGTACCTCCTGATCGGTCAAAGAAGGCAGACATCGTCGAGGCTCACTGTCCGCCGGTACACATTCTTATTCAGCCACGGTACGAATGTGTACTCGTCGTAGGCGTGGCTGCCGACCAGAATCCAGTTATGCAGAACGTTAGGCATTTCAACCCCTTCTAGGAAAACCGAGGCCACTTTTTGCACTTCGAACCTTTATTGGTGGCGACGACTGTATGTCCTCGCAGAACCACACTTGCGAGAGCGGGCAGGAGGATCAGCGCACCCAACATATTCCACAAAAACATGAATGCGAGAAGCAATCCCATGTCCGCCTGAAACTTAATCGGGGAAAGTACCCACGTGCCCACGCCGAGTGCTAGCGTAAGGCCGGTCAAAACAATCACTCGCCCCGTCTGCAGCAATGCATGGCGATACGCTACGTTCAGCGATTCACCCTGCCGCATGCGCGCCAGTAGAATACTCATTACATAGAGGGCATAGTCCACACCTATGCCGACACCCAACGCTATGACAGGCAACGTCGCGACTTTTACGCTAATACCTAAGATCACCATCAGCGCTTCGCATAGAATGGACGTGAGGACGAGTGGTACCACCGCGCAGAACACTGCCCGCCATGAACGGAAGGTAATCATGCAGAGGATCACCACCACGCCGTAGACCCAGAACAGCATTTCACGACGCGCCTTTTCGACCACGATGTTCGTCGCAGCCTCGAAGCCAGCATTCCCAGCCGCCAGAAGGTATCGCGCAGCCGGAGTTGGATGCTGCGCGCCGAACGTTTCGACTGCGTTGACCATACCCGTCAGGGTGTTGGCTTTGTGGTCGGTAAGATATGCCGTCAGGGTCAACATGTCGCAACTCTCGTTCATCATTCCGCGCGGCATCTGCGCGGCGAACGAGTTGAGCATTGCCTGATTGCGGACCAGTTCATACCACTTCGGGTTGCCTTCATTCATCGCCACGGACAATTTTCTGTCGAGCCCTGCAAGCGACGACGTTCCCGCCACACCAGGCAGTTGCCCCAGAATCATTTCCAACGCGTCTACCTGAGCCAAAGTATCGTAGTCGGCACATCGCCCACTGGGAGTTTTCACCATGACCGCGAACACATCGTTGCTCGCGCCGTAGTGTCGATTGACGTAGGTAACATCAAGGTTGTAGCGGGAATTCGCGCGCAATTCGGGGGCGCCAGGATCGACGTCGCCGATGCTCAGATGCTGACTCACCACGAAGCCCGCGAGGCCCAGCAATGCGCCCACCATGATGGTGCTCAATGCCCAGCGGCGATCAGCAAAACGTTGCAGGAGAGTCCATACACGGTGTTCTTCCTTTACTTCAGACGCAAGACTGCGGGCGGCAGCGGTCCCGCTCACACCAACGAAACTGAGCAGAATAGGCAGCAGCAACAGATTCGTAAAAACCAACACCACGACGCCAAGACTGGCAATGAGCGCGAGGTCGTCGATGATGGGTATGCGGATAGTCGTCAAGACCGCGAAGCCGACGGCGTCGCAAAGCAACGCGGTCAATCCTGCCAGAAAGAGCCTGCGAAACGTGAAGCGCGCGGCAACGAGGCGATGCGCACCTCGCCCGATGTCCTGCATGATCCCGTTCATTTTTTGCGCACCGTGGCTGATGCCTATGGCGAACACCAGAAATGGAACCAGAACGGAATACGGATCAAGCGGAGAGCCAAGCCAACCGAGCACGCCTAACTGCCAGACAACGGCGACGAGCGAACAGGTGATAACGAGTGTCGTGCTGCGAACGCAACGCGTGAACCTGTAAAGAAGCGTCGAGGTAATGCAAACCGTCAACAGAAAAAACGCGAAGACAGCTCGAAGCCCATCCATCAGGTCGCCGATGACTTTCGCGAATCCGGTAATGTGAATCCTGACACCTTGCGACGCAAAGCGAGTTCGGATGTTTTCCAGAGATGTCGAGAATTTCGCATAGTCGAGCGACGCCCCGGTCTGCTCATCCTTCGACAGTATCGGCACAAAGATGACCGACGAACGCCCATCGCTTGCGACCAAATGCCCAATCTCGCCTGAACGAGCCACGTTCGTCTTTAGCAGACCCAAAGATGCAGGCGAACCGTTGTAGGAATCCGGTATGACCGGACCGCCGTCAAGACCTTCTTTGGTCACGCCGACCCACCGCGTGCTGGGCGTCCACAGCGACTTCATAAAAGGGCGGTCGACCCCCGGAAGCAGAAATATCTCGTCGTTTATCTTCTGCAGCGTTGCAAGATAGTGCGCGGAATAAATGCTCTCACCCTCAGGCGCCTCGACCACAATCCGAACCGTATTGCCCAGCGATTTTAGATCGTCCTTGTTGTCGCGGTAGTTTCGAATGAACTCGTTATTGGACGGAAGCGTCTTGTCGAAGCTCGCCGCAATGGTGAGATGCCGCGCCTGAAAGCCGAGGAATGCGGTGACGAGTGCGAATAACAGCAGCACAATTTTTCTATGATTGAAGAGCAGCCGCTCAATCAGCGAGCCAGACCTATGGTCGAACGGTATTTGTGCTGCGGCCGAAGTTTCATGTTCCGTTTCGAAAGATCGATTGTTCAACGTTGCTCTCCTTTTTCCGCCGGTTTCGCGATTGGTTGCGACGCCGATTTGGAGGAATTCACGACAGAAGTAACGCCGGCTCCGCCGAACCCGGCGGTGACTAGACTTCCGTCTCTTACGACGGCGACCGCGGTCGCCAATGTTTGGGGTGCGCTCGTAGCTCGCCTTGTGAAGTTTCTACCGTCATCGACGCTCGCCCACACGATGCCGTTCTGGTCGACTGCCAAGAGATCGCCGTGTGGGCCAACCGTCGATTGGATGATTGAAGCGCTATCCAGTCCCGTGGAGTGTTCGAAAGTCATCGACGTCACATCGAGACTGAACCCTTGTCCCTCCAGTCCTCCGATGAATACCCTACCCGACGGCAGAATTGACATCGTGAAATAGCTTCCCGCATACGGCGTTTGAATGCGTTCGAAGGTGCGCCCGCCGTCAAGCGAGCGGGCAAAATAGCCCCGTTCGCCTGCCAGAAAAATGGATGAGCCCCGCGAACGAACCGCATACAGATGCATGCCTGCGGGATTGGGAACCCGGCCGACCCAGGATACCCATGTCGCGCCCGCGTCTTGGGTATGAAAAATCAGACCATAGGCACCCACCACAGTACCCTCTTGCGCGCTGCTGAAGGAGAGCGACAGTAGTGGTTTATCAGGGCCTTCGTGGACGAGGCTTTCCGCCGCCCGCATTCTTGCTTTACCGGCTGCGTCATTGGGCGCAGCCGACAACGCCTCGCGCGCCGACTCCCATTCCAGCTTCGCCTCAGCGCGGCCGTCGAACTGCTTGGTCCACGAGCGACCACCATCCGTTGTATGCAATATGACGCCGCTATGGCCGAGTACCCAACCGTTCTTCGGATCTGCAAAGGCCACCGTGGTGAGCGTCACACTCACGGGGCTTGGCACCTGATACCACCTGCGGCCGTCGTCATTCGACACCAAGACGGTGCCTCGCGAGCCCACTGCAACTACCGCTGCACCCGCTGTAGCGACATCGAGCAACACTGCGGCGTGAGTATTGCCGATCTCCGCTGCGTGTCTCACCAGCGGATCAGGCAGTGGCTCGCCTTTTACCGGCGACATGCAGATAAAAAGGGCTACGGCCGCCGCACGAGTTCGCTGCACTATCAAGCCGCGGCGGCTGCGCATATGAGTGTGGAAGGTAAACAATTATTGCACCTGGTTCGCGGCGAGCCCATCCGGGCTGTACATGTCGAGCGGGAAGCGTTTGGGGAATGAGATCTGCACTCTCTGCTCGTTCATCAGGCCATTCGCGTACCACGCTCCCGTCAGTAAATCGTACAAGCCGAATGTTCCTGCCACCACGCCAGGCATGTCGGGTACGTCATAAGTCAGGTGCCAGTAAGTGCGCCACAGCTGACTGTGCGCGTCCCAGCCGTCGGCGAGCAGAATAATCCATGAGTCCTCGTCCGAATAGAAGCGTCGGTGCGGCAAACTATGACGCATTCCGCTCTTTAACGTGGCATCAACCACCCAGACACGATGTAGTTCCCACCGCACGTGATCCGGATTTAGAAAGTGGGCACCAAGCATGTCTCTGTTCTGCTTCGGCTGCAACGCCCGGTTTTCGTTGTAGGGGACGTAAATCTCCTTTTTGCCGACGATTTTCCAGTCGTACCGATCCATCGCTCCATAGAACATCGCAACCTCATCGATGTTTCCAAGCCCGTCGGCGACGGGGTTCGGCGTATCGTAGTCCGCGACAGGCAACTTTCGAACACGCCGCTGGCCCGGCAGGTAGGCCCATGCTTGTGTGCTCTGCCCACGATAATCCAGCGGTTCTGTGAATAGGAGTGCCTCTCCAGCATGCAATGGCGGCCCCGACGTCTCCAGGACCTGCTTGAGGAAGCGTTCCGGCGATTTGCTACGATCGGCTTCCTCGAAATAGTACGGACGGACTTCCTTGTCATTGCCCCGTGACAGCAAAACCTGCTTGTTGTCCGTGGTTACCGCAACCGCATCGATGTTGTATTCGATGGCGTCGCTCTGCCACCGCAACTGGTGGTTCCACATCACCTGCACGCCCGATTTCGGGATGGGAAATGGGATTCCACCGAAGGCACCGGTCAGGGTATCCCCATCGTTTGCCACCTTCGCGCTCATCGCATTCTTCGCGACGTTCGCGTACACCCAGTCAGGCGCGCAAGCCGTGCGATGAGTCGGATAGACATCCATACGGTAATCCGGATATTTCGAGAAGAGGGCCAACTGCCCGTCGGTCAACGCGTCCTTGTATTCGCCCAAGTTCTTCGCAGTAATCGAAAAAAGTGGCTTTTCGTTCGCGAAAGGATCCGGCCTACGGCCTGAGACGGAAGCCGCCTTCTTGTTGTCACATCCGGTCCACGCAGGAATCGTTCCGCTCTTGTTGCCTGCCCTTTCGGCGCCCACCGGTGTCAAAGTCGTTTTCAACGCCTCGGCTTCCTGTGCCGAGACCTCCGCGACGCTTTCCCGCGCTAAACACAGCAGCATCACGATAGAGGCCGCACTGAGAACCTTGCTTGCGTTCATGGATGAACTCCAAATACTTAAAACTT
The DNA here is from genome assembly GCF_050434225.1 of Paraburkholderia sp. GAS32. Taxonomy (NCBI): domain Bacteria; kingdom Pseudomonadati; phylum Pseudomonadota; class Betaproteobacteria; order Burkholderiales; family Burkholderiaceae; genus Paraburkholderia; species Paraburkholderia sp. GAS32. Next base: position 130,228 of record NZ_JBNPVS010000024.1, read on the forward strand.
ACGTGAAATGGTGAGGGCCACAAAGTCCCGATCGCCCAGAGACTGACCAAATGTATAGTTCCCCGCGCTATTAAATGCGGGCGCGATAGGGCCGAGAAATCGGGTATAGCTGAGCGAAAACTTCCAGACCGACACGTAGACGCCTGACAGGCCGATGCTGAAATCGCCTCCGTGATATGCACCTCCGTTGAACCCAGCGATGACCGCCGAACGACCATACGGGTTGTAGCCAAAGCCGATTGGCACGTTTACGTCGAGACCAGGTATCACCTGGTAGTACGTTGGCTGAAAGACAAGACGCACGCCCAGAGCGTCACGCGTCGTGTTCGGATCAAGTGCGTGCGGATTCGCTGTCACTTTTAGCAACCTGTTGTAGCCGACTTCAGCCGTCAGAGTCGCATTGGGCCAGAGCACCGAACGCGGTAGCGAATACAAAACAGACAGGTTGGCATGCAACGTATCGCCAACCGCATATAGCGGTCGACTGTCGTTATTCGCGCTACCCGTCGGATCGACCTGCACATCGCTCACCAGAGGCATGTTGTTGCGATATGACAGCTCGCCTGCAACGTTTGCATCTCCTAGGTTGGTGCTGAAACTGGCACCGAATAACTTGATTCCTTCTGGATAAACAAGCTTGTATTGAGTTGAGCCGGGCAACAGATAAATCGCCGGGTCTTTTGAGTTGTAGCGCAACGCATAAAACCCGAGATCCACGTTCGAGTTCACTGGCGTGTATTTCACCGCGACCCCGTACTGGCCTGAACCTTTTCCGGCTATATCCGGCGCGCGTGAAAACGAGGTTCCACCGACGCGGAAGCTTTCTGCTCCTTGTCCGATCACATCCGCGCTGGAAAGAAAGCTACCGGCTGGCGGAAGCTGGTCGGAGCGCCAGCCAAGCTGGTAATAGGTGCTAAGGCTAAGCCCCGGAATCATCTGCAAGGTCGCCGCGATCTGCGGAACGGGTAGCAGCAGCTCCTTAGTTTGGCTGCTCGGGACCGATACAAGCCTGTCGATGTCCAGCGGACTCATCCCCGCAGCGATCCCGTTCGAACCGAAGAAAAGGGTTTCACCCCAGATCTGGGCGAACTGACCCACCTTGACATTCAATGGCATGGCTCCGAGGTGAAACTTGCCAAACACAAAGGCATCGTCAAGCTCGACGTTCCGACCTTGGGTCGTGGTGGTTGCGGCGGTGAATCGATTGGCTGGCACGGAAGTCGAGTTCACCGTGCCAGGCGAATTGTTCTGGTTGCTTTTGTTGTAGACAGTGTCGTAGTACGCATCGCCGCTGAGACGGAATCCGTAATTGCCGTATTGATACTGAATTTCCGTGAAGGCGCTCGCGCGGTTCGACACCAACCCCGATTGCCGAAAGTTCGTATCACCGTCATCAAGATCGACCGAGGAAAAATTCGAAGGGCTATACAGCAGCGCCGGCGATGCTTCATGCAGTCGATACATCGCACCGTAGGAGATTGTCGTGTTGATACTCGCCTTCTCTTCCGGGTTGTCGAACTCGATGTCGACAGCGAACGCTAAGCGGGCCGTTAGCGCCGAAACAACCAGAAGTCCCCCTCTGGCAGCCAGCCAAGCACCAGAACGTCTTGTAGAGCTCGTCACGTCAACTCCTTCGTATGGCTTTTCCCTTGCAGGATGTCGCCTATTTATAAAATTTTCCGCTTAGGTCAACCCCGGACTGTTCCGACGATACCGACTCGTTCCGTTGAAAAAATAGTACGGTGACAAAATTACCTTTGCCAAGTTTTTTTTTAATGTTGCCGGGTAAACATCTATACGGCGCAGTTCGAGGCCCCTCGTCGTCTAATGAATAGGCGCCCTCCTTTTCGGAAACCGCGTGGCCAGCAGCCGCCCTAACGAAAGGTTTCCGCTGAGGAGGTACGCATACAACGTCGGGGCGTAGACAAGGTCCTGCAAATTCGTGGGAGTGCGTGTTATTCGAAGACTTAAGATGGGGGCAGGTCTGCGAGAGCCGCCGCGCATTGCGAACGTTGGACGACCGATGCAAGGTACAAGGATGACGACATCGGTGACCTTCTCGACTGGACACGCGAAACGTCAGGCTGGTTAGTCATGTTGGCAAAACAACTCCGTGAGCGGCGATCGAAGCGACATGAGTCAAACTATCGTCCCCGATGGCCGCGCTCGCCAGCGAGAAGGCCCGTTTTCACTTTGCCGTCTAGGCAGATAAGCCAGGGGCACTTAGTATCCTTCGTCCTGCAACGTCACGCTGTACGCGTGCCTTTGGAGCCGTTTACCGGAAAGGAAATCGGCGAGCCCGACCAGACAGGCTTCCTGTCACGCTCAACGTCTTGCGATTCGTGCAACTGCTGCTACGGGAACGCGCTAGATTCGGACTCTGGCAAGAGATGGTTCACGTATTCGCAAATGATTGTTTTGCATGCCTGCCCAGTCGGTAAACCGTCCGGGAGGCATAGGGGCTCTCGAGAACTGTGTTGGTCATGCCAGAGCGCGACGAAGCACTCCAAATCCTTGTCGACGAGCGGCGCAGTGAATTCATTGAATATTTGCGTTCAATCAGAAAGATCACTGCCACGGCCTTCACCCGGCTCATTCCATATGGTTACCAATTTCTCTATGTTCTTACGGGAGCTGCTCCGCTCCATCGAAAAACCTGGTGTGCGTTAAGTCGAATTTCAACCGCCCCACGCCCCGGGGTTGGCACAAGGCCGAGCAGGCACCCAAACTTTGTCACAAATTCGGTGGCGGGTCCGTCGACAGGACCCGCTCCGTCTTGATCAGGACAGAGCCTTGCTCGGGGCCAAAAATCCAAAGTTACTTGTACGTGAGAAAATACGTAATACAATAACAATGGAACGGATCCGTCCCGTTGTCATACAATGGCAGAAGGACGGACCCGTGCCGTTATGACGTCTTTGCGATTGACTCTCGTACATCGAACCAAGGAACCAATGGACCAAACTCTGGAACCAAAGCGCGGGCGCGTCCCCGCCGGGGCGGCCGTGATAAGGCCGGAGCTGACCGAGGCGATCATTGCAGCGGCACGCGACGAGCTGGCGGAAATCGGCATCGCGCGATTTTCAATGGACTCTCTTGCCAAGCGCGCAGGCGTCGGGAAAGCGGCTGTTTATCGGCGTTGGCCATCGCGTCAGGCATTGATTGCGTCGCTGGTGACGGATGTCGGTGTCGGCGTTGGGAGCTCACCGGACACCGGGTCGCTAGAAGGAGATCTGCAAGCTTTTTTCAAGGCCGCGATCACCTCCATGTCGTCGACCTTCGCAGTTCGGGTGCTACCCGAGATTCATTGCGAAATGGCACGAGATGCCGGTCTTGAGAAAATGGTGAATGAGTCCGTCCGGGAACCGCGGCGTGCCAATGTAATAGCACTGCTTCGCCGCGCTCAAAAGCGAGGGGAGTTGCCAGCTAATCTAGACGACGAATTCGCTGTCGATATGATCACGGCACCGCTCTATTGGCGGCTTACGATCGCGCGCAGGTCCGCCACGCCAAAGTATTCCCGTCAACTTGTAGCCGCGACCATAGCCGCGCTGCAAGTTAGTATTCGATAGTAAAGGAGCCGGGGAATCATTCGATTCCCGCAGCTTCTTCGCGTACCGATCCTCTGGGTCCTGGTAATCGTAACCATGGCCCGTTGGTGATAAGGCAGGAGTCGGCTTATGCCAGAACCTCGAACAGCCCTGCGGCCCCCATGCCACCACCCACACACATCGAGACGACGACATGGCGCACGCCCCGCCGTCTGCCTTCGAGTAATGCATGTCCCACGAGACGCGCGCCGGTCATCCCATAGGGATGGCCGATCGATACGCTGCCTCCATTCACATTGTATCGTTCGGGATCAATACCCAGTGCATCCCGACAGTAGAGTGCCTGGCAGGCAAACGCTTCGTTGAGTTCCCACAACCCGATATCCTCAACGCGCAAACCGTGCCGCATTAGCAGTTTGGGAATGGCGTACACCGGCCCGATGCCCATCTCCTCGGGCGCATTGCCAGCCACAGCCATCCCCCGGTAGATACCCAGCGGGTTGAGACCGTTGCGCTCGGCGAACTTGCTGCTGGTCAACACGCAAGCGCTGGCGCCATCGGACAACTGGCTTGCGTTGCCTGCGGTAACCGTGCCACCATCGACGACGGCCGATAGGCCGGCCAGCGATCCGTAAGTCGTCTCGGGACGATTTCCTTCGTCCCGAGACAGCGTGACCTCTCTGTAGCTAAGCTCCCGGGTCTGCTTGTCGATCACCGCCATGGTTGCTGAAATCGGCACGATCTCGGCGTCGAAGCGACCCGCGCTTTGTGCCAGTGCGGTCCGCTGCTGTGAGCTCAGTGCATAAGCGTCCTGAGCTTCTCGTGAGATTTTGTACTTTTTTGTCACATTTTCGGCGGTCGCAAGCATGTTCATGTACGCATGCTCCGCAAAGCGCACAACGTTCGGGTCACTCTCAGCCTGAAACCATTCGAAGTAGCGGTTCTGCACCTGGGAGATGTTTTCCTGGCCGCCAGCGATAACGACTTCCATGCCGTCTACGACAATCTGTTTGGCGGCAGTTGCAATGGCCATCAGACCGGATGAACACTGGCGATCAATGGTCTGAGCGCTGACGCTGTGTGGTAGACCGGCCGCGAACACCGCTTGGCGTGCGATATTGGAACCTGCAGTCCCGGCAGTCAGTACTGAACCAATCACCGCGTCTTCAATCTGGTCCGGGTCTACCCCTGCACGGTCAACCGCATGACAAATCGCGTGCGCCATCAGAGTCGGAGATTTGATGTTGTTCAACGAACCACGATAGGCCTTGCCGATCGGTGTTCGGGCGGTAGATACAATGACCGCTTCATCCATTTGGAGTCCTTATATTGTATTGTAGGAAAGCAATTCGCTTCCTACACGATTCATCATGAAGCTACGTTCGTCGCCCTCGCTCGACGAGTCAGCCAGTCACTCGCTGTCCAATATCCGTATTCGTTGCCCCGAGAGGTGGCGAAGTGAGACAGTCGAGACAAAATCGTGTGGGTGCCCATCACGTCGGCCATGTGCATGGGACCGCCCTTATAGGCAGGAAAACCATAGCCGTTGACCCAAACCACATCGACGTCCCCGGCTCGATACGCTATCCCTTCGTCAAGAATGCGCGCACCCTCGTTAATCAGCGGCAGCATGCAGCGCTCAACGATTTCTTCGTCGCTAATCGCGGAGCGCCGAACGATCCCGTGACGTTCAGCCAGTTCAGCGCAGAGTGCGCCCAGCTCCGGGTCATCGATGGCGGTCCGCCCGTCATAGCGGTAGTAACCGATTGACGTCTTCTGCCCAAAACGTCCTCGCGCGAACAATTCCCGCACCACCGACCGGTATGCTGGATCATCAGGCAAACCACCTGCCCTCTGGCGCTCAAGCACCACCTTGGCGGCCACGTCGACGCCCGCCATGTCGATCATTCGACAAGGCCCCATCGCCATACCCATGCCCTCGATAGCCCTATCGATCTGCAAAGGATTCGCGCCCTCCAGCAACAGGAACTCAGCCTCACGAAGATAGCCCTCAAGCATCCGGTTGCCTATGAAGCCATAACAGACGCCGGATATCACAGACACCTTGCCAATCTTCTTTGCGAGAGTCATGACGCTCGTAATAACCTGTGACGAGGTCTTATCGCCGCGAACCACTTCAAGCAGTTTCATGACGTTGGCTGGACTGAAGAAGTGCATCCCGACGAAATCCGTCGGCCGCCCACTCGCTGACGCCAGTACGTTGACATCAAGTGATGATGTGTTGGTTGCGATGATTGTGCCGGCCTTGCAAATTTCGCCAAGCTGTCGACAGATCGTTTGCTTGACCTCCATATTTTCGAATGCCGCTTCGATCACCAGATCACGGTCCGCGATGTCGGCGTACGCCAATGACCCATCAATCAGTGCCATGCGCTTCTCCACCTGCTCCAGTGTAATCCGCCCTTTGGCCGCACTAGCTTCATAACTCTTGCGCACCAGTGACAGTCCGCGTTTCAAGGCCTGATCGTTGGTTTCTACGAGCATAACCGGGATACCCGCGTTCGCGAAGTTCATCGCGATGCCGCTACCCATCGTACCGGCACCTATCACGCCCACCGTTTCGATTCGACGCTCGACTTTCGTAGAACCCAGACCTGGAATGCGTGCCGCCTCACGCTCAGCAAAGAACAGATGCCGAAGCGCTACCGACTCGCTTGAGTTCTTGCACAGGTTAAAAGCCGTTCTTTCGCGCTCCAGTGCGGCGCCGAAGGGCAAGGTCAAGCCAGTCTCGACGCAATCGACAATTTCACGCGCGGCTCGCCCGCCTCTGTCTACTTTCGGCAGGCTGTTTCGGCAACGGTCAAAGAAACCTTCTGGAATCTGCCGTTTGTCCAAGGGCATTGTGCTCACCACACGCAATGGTTTCGCGGACTCGATGACAGCGCGCGCCAGATCGAAGGCCGCTGCGAACAATTCATCTTCCACCACAATGTCTACAATGCCCAACTCGTAAGCACGTTGAGCGGAGACGGGAGCTCCGTTCGTCATGATGTCGAGCGCCGCCTCTACGCCAGCGAGCCGCGGCAAGCGCTGAGTACCGCCAGCGCCAGGAATCACGCCAAGAGTCACCTCGGGCAGCCCAAGCCGGGTGGAAGCCAACGCCACCCGATAGTGGCATGCAAGTGCCAGCTCCAGGCCACCACCCAGCACGCTACCATGCAAAGCGGCAATTACTGGACAATGCATCGCTTCAATAGCCTCGAACACATCGTTGGGGTCCGGCTGCGGAATACTATCGAGGTCAAACTCGGAGATATCAGCGCCCGCCACGAAAGTCTTGCCCACGCAAAAGAGAACGACCGCCTCGACCGCGGAATCGGCAGCTGCGGCAATAAACGCCTCACGTAGTTCGAATCTCACCTGTTGTGAAAAGACATTGACTGGTGGATTGTCGATCTCGATGCCCAGAATCGAACCTTGTCGTTTCACATGGACTAACGAATACATGTAGTTGCCTTGACAGTGGTTAAATGGAATTCCTGTGGTTTCACAGTTCAGAACCAAGCGTCCTGCATATCCAGAGCGGTGAGGTCCCGTTGTGCCACCACATGTAACCACGCCTCTGTTTTTGGCAGTTCATGCCGGAAGAAGTAGCGGGCCGCTTGCAACTTACCTAGGTAAAAGTCGCTTCCCAACGTACCGCTGCCGTGCATGTCGCGCACTGCGGCCGCTGCCACCTGAAGCCAAATCCATGCAATCACGGTGTGTCCGAATGCCTGCAGATACGGTGTCGCGTTAGCGAGCGTCTCGTGCGCATTACCCCATGACCATGCATTCCGGGTAGCGACCATCAGGCGGTCTAGCGCGCTGTTCATCGTGGACGCTAACTCGTTTAACTCCCTGAGCGGCCGCGCGGCCTCTATCGCGGCTTCAACGCGGTTTCTCCACACGTGAAGCGCATAGCCATCACCGGCCAGCACCTTACGGCCTAGCAAGTCACGCCCCTGAATTCCATGGGTGCCCTCGTGAATCATATTCAGCCGATTGTCACGCCAGTATTGTTCGACCTGAAAGTCTCGCGTGTAGCCGTATCCGCCATGCACCTGGATCGCCAGGTTGTTGGCTTCGAGGCACCACTCGCTCGGCCAGCTTTTGGCAACTGGCGTCAAAATGCCGAGCAGCGTATCCGCCTGCTGGGCGGAATCGACGTCTCCCGTATTGCGTTCGTCGATCAGGTGCGCACAGTACAGTCCGAGTGCCAAACCACCTTCAACGTAGGACTTCTGTGCTAGCAGCATGCGTTTTACATCCGCGTGCTCGATGATCCTGACCTGCGGCACTGGGACATCGCTACTTCGGGTGCTTTGCAAACGCCCTTGCGGGCGGTTGCGAGCGTAGTCCAAGGATGCAAGGTAGCCGGCGTATCCGAGCATCGTCGCCCCCATTCCGACGTTGATGCGGGCCTCGTTCATCATGTGGAACATACAATGAAGTCCCTGACCAGGCTCGCCAACCAGATATCCCAACGCGCCCGCCTTGGCTTCGGCCATCTCCCCGCTTCGCACCGGATAACGACCCTCACCAAAATTCAGTAATGTATTTACCGTCCCCCGGTAACCCAATTTGTGGTTCAATCCGGCGAGTGCAACATCATTCCGTTCGCCGCTTAATTTGCCCTCTGCATCGACAAGTTTACGCGGCACGACGAATAGCGAAATGCCTCCTACCCCGTCGGGCAGTTTACCGTCCGCGCACGGAATCTTGGCTAGAACAAGATGTATGATATTTTCACTGAGCTCGTGGTCGCCTCCTGAAATCCACATCTTGCTACCACTCAGCCGATACCTCGGCCCAAGCGGGTCAATCGCAAAATCCACGCCATCCGGTACTGCCTTCGTCAGAATATCGCCGAGGCTGGAGCCAGCCTGCGGCTCGCTGAGGCACATGGTTCCCATCGAACGTCCGACCATCCCAGGCTCAGCAAATGCCTTTCGCTGAGCGGGCGTTCCATACGCCATGAGCAAATTGCCGTTGGCATAGGTAAGCATGGCGTAAGCGCTCAAACCAATGCTTGCCTTTGAGAAGAACGAATTCGCCGCCATGTCAATGACATACGGTAGCTGCATTCCCCCGTACTCGTAATCGTGGCCAGCCGCGAGGAGGCCCGATTCGGCATAAGCGCTCACTGCAGCCTGCGTTGCCGCAGGCAACCTGACACGCTCGCCATCGAACTGTGGCTCCTCAGAGTCAACCAGGCGATTGAATGGTGCGAACCGGTCGCGCGCGATCCGTTCGCTGGTGTCCAGCACCGCCTCGAACGTAGCACGAGAATGGTCTTCGAAGCGTTGACGTTCGCACAACGTCTCAACACGAAGCCAGTCGTAGAGGAGGAAATTCAGGGTAGTTCTCATGGCTTCATCTCTGTCAGGCTGGTGCCTCGCACTCCGTAAAAAGTTGTTGAACCGGCAAACTGGCTTGGCATCGGCAATCAATTCAACCTGATGTGAACAACCTGGTTGTTAATTGCGGCGCCTCAATGTTTCTGCGGCGCCAAGATGTCAGAAGACCTTCCTGCATCTCAATTTAGAGACCCGATATCGATTGCTTGATGCCCAGCTTCTCGGAGATCCAGTCGCAGATGAACTCCTGGCCTAATGCAGGATTGTCAGCCTGACAATGCGACGCTCCTGTTTCCTCGGCCTCGAACACCTTGAGTTCAACCGGAACACCCCTGGTTTTGGCGAAAAGGAATGCATCAACAGCAGTCTGCAAACCGAGAAAGTCATGCTCCCCTTGAACAATCAGATAGGGACACTCTATCTTTCCGATGAAATCAGCCATCCGAAAGTCTCGACTTTTTTCCACCACCTCCTCCGGAGTTCCGCAGCCGTAGACCCACTTGAGGTGCGTCCACATCGAAGCGTCTGGTTGGCGTAGACGCTGTTGTAGCTCCGCGTAGACGTCGAACGTGAGGCTGTCGGACACCACAGCCTTTATGCGCCGCTCGGCCGACGCCGCACGCGCGGAGTAGATCCCGCCCATGCTCGCGCCATAGAGGGCAATGCGCTCGCCATCTACGTCTGCGCGGGTGAGGAGGAAGTCGACGCATCGCCCTACCGGCACTTCAGAATCCGCGCGATTGACGGTGAACCGTCGCCGCAGTGTGCCGCCCTGACCGGGCATGTCTACGAGCAGCAAAGCCATTCCGCGAGACAAAGCATATCGCGGCATCTTTGGCAGGAGCTCGTCCTTGCATCCGTCCAATCCGCCGAAGCAGATGATCGTGGGCCAGCACGTCGCGTCACTGGAGGGCTTGAGAAAATAGGCGTCGAGCGTCGTGCCGTCGCCAACATCGACGGAAAGAATTTCGCCAACCGGTGAGATCAGTCCAAGGTACGCGTGCGAGTTCGCGAGAATCTTCTGAAAGGTCTCTTCCCGACGTGAATCGCTCGGCGCCAGGAATAACTCCGACGAGCGATAGTAACTGCTGGCACGAAGGAAGTTGGCCTTCGCCGTATGCAAGTGCCCGCCCGCGAGCGCTGCGCACGCCCGCTGCACGTTGACCTCTGCCACACGCTGCCACTCCTGGTACCAACTTTCGAGATTGCCGGGGACCATGCGACTTGCGGCGAGAAAGCATTCGCTAATGGTGCCCGCCCCCTCTTGCGCGGCACCGAGCGCGCGAAGAAACTGCAGGCTCAGCTCAGGATGATCGGGCCAGTGCGTCCATCCTTGGCCCTCGTAACGAGGTTGCTGGTTGGCTGCCAACATAGGTAGATTCATGATGATATTGTCGTTCCGCCGCGACACTCAATCGACAAATGCACGCGATTCCTGATACGACTTCTCGGCAACGTCGTCGCAGCCTGGCTCATGGACATTTCGGCTCAGGCTCCGCTTTTCGCGGTAGAAATGCAAAAGCGCCGAATGTGCCGAGCAATGACGTCAGGAGCCTGCAAACATCCGGCGTGCCCAACCCCATCCAACACGATGGATTCCGAATCTTTGATCATAGTCGCCATGCCCGTAGTCAACTGAGCGGGCACAACTCTATCGAGTTCGCCGGCGATCAGTAACGTTGGCGCGGCCACGTCACCCGGATCAAGCGCGGGGCAATCGCCCACCGCACGGAAACGTCGCTGCGAACGCTCAGATTCCGGCCGTGCACTTTTAAAAATATCTTTCAAATGCGGCTGTACGTTCAGGAACGATGGAGGAAAGAAATATTCGGCGAGCGCCTCTGCACTTTCCGGCAAGCGACCTCTCAGCGTTGCGATTTCTTTGACGGCGTCACCATTCAACTCGTCCAGTGCGTGAGGCAATGGCCACGTGCTTCCCAGGACTAGCCTATCGACGGATTCCGGGTGACAAAGCGCGAATACCTGGGCCACACGGCCGCCGAACGAAGTGCCGTAGACATTAGCTTTCCGGTAACCCAATGCCCTCAGCAGAGCCTCCGCGTCCTGCGCCAGGTCGAACAGGGACGCGGACGATTCCGGGTTCTCAGTGTCCCCGCAGTCGCGCTGGTCATATGCGATTACCGTGAAGTGTTCAGCCAAAGGCGGAATGATCTGGTCGAACATTCGATGACTACCTTCTGCCCCGTGCATGAGCAAAAGTGGTGGTCCGTTGCCAGACAGCGTGTACGCCACATTTATGTCGTTAACCCTACAAAATCTGACCATTTTTATTTCCCTCCTCCTCGTTCAGATCGAAGGTGAGTTCGAGCTTCAGGCCATTAGGATCGTATAGAAACAGTTGATGAAGTGGCCATCCTTCCACTGGTAATTCAGCAAACGAAAGGCCCTCCGCCCGGAAAAATTGCCGAGTTTTTTCGAGTCCGTGCGCCCGAAAAGAAATATGGTCCAACGGTCCGGTAGTATCGACACCTTTTTCATCCAAACATCCTGCCACATGAACAATGGGCTGTCCGTCGCAATACAACCAATGACCCGGGAAAGGAAAAGCCGGCCTCGGTCCAGTCGTCAACTGGAAGCATTTGCTGTAGAAATCAAGAAGTATCGGAAGATCATCCGGCACACATCTGATAGTAAAGTGATGAATTTTAGAAATCGACATTGAGAATCCTTTTTCACCTTAGTGAGCGAAACTTCGGTTATCGGAAGAGAACCTTGTCTACAACAGAAGCCAGTTCCGCGGCCGGATCAGAGGGTACCCATGGCATCCGCCACGCAACATGTCCGTCGGGCCTCACCAGCACGGCCCCTCGCAGTCCCATCAATAAGCCGTCTGCCTCATTTGCAACATCCAGTTGTCTTGTCTCGATGGTCACGCCGGTTTTCTCCGATACGTCACGCGCTGCATCCAACCACGCGTCAGCTTTAGGTCCAGCTACCAGAACAAATGTCTTGTCAAACCAATCCAAAGTGGACTCGGTTCGCGCCAGATTGGTCCATACATGAGGAAAGCGGCCCCCTGGCCGATCTGAAGGCACGTAATAGCGAGATTGCAATGGGATCGGCACGGTTCCATCCGGCACAATGGCACCTTCCCTATAGCTGAAGCCCAAATCCTGGCCGGAGCTGTGAACATGGTTGTTCGTATCCCGGATCCAGAATTCCAGCTGATCCCGATTACGAGTGCGCATGGCAACGTCGGTTTGCTCGAGTCTGCTTCGGTTTCCTAAGCTGAAGTCTGCGTTGGACTCCGCCACGGGGCGTCTCTCCCTGTCATAACTGTCCAGCAGACCACAACCCGCTTTCCCGTCGAATACCAACTTCAGTTTCCACGCGAGGTTGTGAGCATCCTGGATTCCGGAATTCATACCAAATGCTCCATTTGGCGGAAATCGATGCGCCGCATCACCGATCAAAAATACCCTCCCGTCGCTAAACCTCGCCGCAACCTGTCTGCTTAATCGCCACACGGAGCGATTAATAACCTTTACCTCGAGGTTCGGAATTCCAGCCTGGATGCGCGCAAGTTGAACGACTTCGTCGTCGGTCCTCGGAGTGGCGCGCTCGTCCTTTTCCGTGCCAACACGGCTCACGCTCAGCCACCGGTCCTTTCCGTTTGTGTTCAGAACTGCGCCCACCTCTCCATCTGGGGTATTTGGCGCGACACGATATCCGGCCGTTGTCGCGATGCGGGGAATACCCGACAGGTCCGCCATCCAGTAGTCATTGGACATCACTGCCAGCGTAGAAGGACCGCGCATTTCGATATCGGTCTGCCGACGAACGCTACTGGCCGCCCCGTCTGCAGCTATTAAGAATTCGGCCAACCACTCACGCTCGGCACCGCTCTTCAAGTCGCGGGTCGTAACGTTGATGCCATCCTCACACTTGCTGAAATGGAGAAACTCTGTGTGATAGTGGAGTCGCCCGTACTTTGACGCCTGGACAACTTTGAGCAACTCCTCTTCCACCACATCTTGAGATACGATACTTTTCCACGAAGGAGACTGACCGATGTTTAGCTCAGGAATGGTCCGACCGTATTCATGGCCCGCTATAGATTCCACCATCGCGAAGACATCCGTACCGTCAGGCAGCCCCCGCGAGCGGACCTTTTCTTCAATGCCCCACTGGCGAAATAACTCCATGGTGCGCGTTGAGCAACCCCTCGCCTTCGGGTGATCAGTTACTCCCTCGCCTCGTTCGACGAGCAAATGCTCAATTTCGAAACGATCCAGAAGCACGGACATCGCCATGCCGACCGGCCCACCGCCCACGATGAGCACCTTGATTCTGGATGAACCGCAGGCGTCGTTGCTCTTGCTCACGTAAATCTCCTCGAATACCGTGATGATGTCGTCGATGAAACGTTTGGCGGTCACTACACCGCCTCATATGTTCGAAGTGTTTTCCTGCGCCGCCCCAATACAGCTTGCCACGCATTTCGCGTGTGTCGCGCCTTCGGCTGCGGACCAAAATGCAGCGTTCAGGCGATAGCCTTCCTGCTTGCACGACGCGCCCCTGATTTCAGTCGATCGTCTGGAGTGGCAAGCGTTACTTCAAGTCAATTCGACCCAAACTCGGAATCTTCCGAATATATTAAGTAGAACTTATTTATATTCGTAAGTATCCGCATGGCCTGTCGAAATTTCATACCCCGGATGTCCTGCGGCCGGTAGCATGAACTTCCTTTTCCCGGATACGCGCCTACGTACCTTTTGCTGACCTTCGCACCGGCTTCGCAAGCAGGGAACAATTCTTGCTGCGCGATGCGCGCCGCAGCTTGCGGGGCGCATCGCGTGCGAGGTTTCTTTCAAATCGAACAGGGGGGCGCCCCGACGGCTGAAAGTTCCGATAGAATTGGTTACCGATCTGTAGATTACCATTACGGATCGGTAAGTCAAGCTTTTTCATAAATTGGAGTTTGCCTGTAGCCGGGTGGCTCCCTCGAATGTAATCCGCAATGCCCAAGAAAAGTACCACCGTCGCAACGAAGAAAAGCGGCACCGCAACCGCGCGCAAGCGCTTTCCTACCCCGGAAGCCGCCGACGCTAAGGGCTGGCGACGTGCAGACGGTGACCACACCATGATTCAGGAGCTGGGGCAACGGATGCGCGCGCTGCGCGAGGCCAAGGGCTTTTCGCTGGCAAAGTTGAGTGAACTGTCCAGCATCCCAGGCGCAACGCTCTCCCGCATCGAAAACAGCAAGATGTCCCCTACCTTCAGTGTGCTCGCGCGCATCATGATTGCTCTCGACGTTGACTGGATCGATCTGGTTGGTCCAAGAAAACTCGCGTCAGGCGAACGCCTGATGAGTTTTACCGATGCAGACGAGGGCAACTCCGCTCAGGTACGCGGTATGGAGTGCGTGGTATTGCACAGCCAAGACTCAGCCCATTCCCTATCATTGACGATCGACGTGCATGCGCGAGACCTAAGCGATGTTGGCGGACTGGTCGGCCACCGTGGCGAGGAATTTTGCTACGTCCTATCTGGAACGCTGGCGCTGCACTTCGAAGGGCGGGAGCCCAAGCTCATGGAGGCCGGTTCGAGCGCGTTGTTCGATAGCGCTACACCGCATGCCTATCTCGCAGGCGCCGCAACCGGAGCGAAGATATTAGTCGTCGTCAACCGGGCCTATGGATCGCACATGCGTAGCGGGGACGATCAAGTGGAACCTACTTGATGTCAATGCACGTCGCCACTGATGTCAAATTCCATGTTGAAGTTCGCAAATTCCGCTAATGATGTCCGTTGGCGCGCTAATCGTGCCCATTGAGTCTGCTAGCGCGGCTTTTCTACCGCAACGCGAACTCGCTGCCCGACACGACTGACTAAACGCAGGACGACGCCGCGCTGACCAACATCCACACAAGGATATTGAAGGCCGCCGCGGTGACACACAAAGTGCCATACCGTATGGCGTTTTTGATCTGCGCACTGAGATGGGCACCTTCCGAACATCAAAAAAAATGACCCCCGGTATCTGCACTTGCTGCCGCTTCAAGCGAATGCACCTATTGCGCTCCTCTACAACCGCATTAGCCGAATTTGCGGACAATGCCAAACGCGTTAGCAAAATCAACCGACATCCAAGCGAGCGTGCGTTGCTGAAACGCAACGCCTAGAAAGCGTGCGAAACCGCTGCTATGCCTTATTTCGCGGGCCAAAATGCAGTCTTACATTAGCGTAATCTATGGACGCGATTAGCAGTTTTTAAGGACTTCAACACCAGTGGACGCCGCTGCGTTGCTCGCTGCCTGTCGAAAGCATGAGGAAGCCGTCACTCAAAGGTCTTGGCCTAGCCGGACGTATCGCATGCCAGTGCGCGGTCTCATCGAAGGCCATGGCCGAATCGGGCGGGCTCTCGGGTACAAACCAGTTCACGTAAACGTATTCAAGCGACTTTCCCTTCGGATCGAACTGGGCAAGAGAGTTCAGAATCTTCCTGTATCTCACTGCCTCCACATCCATTCCGTCAACGGCCTCGAAGCCGACGTGAACTATCCCTGGCCTGCCGTCTGGAAGCTGGCTGCAGCCGTCGGAGATTCGCTTAAGCACATCACGGGCGCGCTTGCCGACAGCGTCATCGCTGTGACAATCCCAATCAAATACGATGCCGCCGGAACATTCTTCGACGTAGAGCGGGTTGTCGGAAAGCTTGACCTTCAGTGCCGTGATGACGCGTGCGTTCCGTTTGTATCGGCCTGTGAGTAGTTCAAGCAGTCGCGAGCTGTTCAGTGCGACGTTGTCCGTTGACAGTACCGTCTGCAACGGCTGCAGATTGAGCCGCTCGATCTTGCCCTTAGAGATTGAGTCATTCCACGTCAACGGCATCCGAGCACCTGACGAAAGCCATTCCGTGGCTTTCTTGCCGATGTAGTCGCGTGGGACCTTGCTCATCTCCACATGGAAATCTCCCACGCACAGGACATCAAGTCCTTTCAGGTGAAGCGCGCGAGCGACGGGCAACCACAGTGCTCTCGCCTCACTCCGCTCCTTCTCCGAGTACTCGCCTCCTTCCATGCGTTTGCATTCGACCGCCCACTGCGTGCCTGCGAGCAGCACTTCCATGTCGTGTGTTTTCGCGAGTCCGGGTCGCTCGTTCAGGAACGCAACCGACGCCCCGGCTCGGCGATACGCTGCGGCTACGAGCAGTTCGAACAGGCACGCATTCGGCTGCCCCTTCTCGCTGGTCACCATTCTGCGGATACGGTCTTCCACGCCTGCAACTGCCTTGAGCAATTCAACGTCCCGCCCGATTGCCGTTAGCACCGGCACGACCCGACTGCCGTACATGAAATCGTATATCGTCGGATGGTCGAGGAACGCCTGACCCAGAAAAAGATACCAGGCAAACTGATCCTTCTCATCGAAGAAGCGCCCTTTGCCTGACTGGCCCTGACTTGCCCCGGTGGCAGAGTCCATAAAATGCTGCAGGGCCGTGAATCTTCGACGATGCCATACCGACTTGTCCACAAAGCTCAGGAGCCAATCCACTCCCCGTCGTAGATCAGGGTCATCAGGCCAACCTGGCGGTTTGAGATTGACATCAAAGATATCCGGCGAAATCCACGTCTTTCCCTGCGCCTTGGGACGATTGCTGTTACGAGGATCTTTCAATCTGGAACTCCATGGGCTATGTCGGGCTCAGCAAGAAAAGCATTTTGGCAATGACGCCGTCTGGCTTGCGACGAGCGCATGTTGCGGAGCGACGCCCCGCTACACCGATGTAGGTGCTGGCGTGCGGGCAATAAGGCGAGGTGTCCAACGGTTTCCGTCGGCGGCACGTGTTGAAGTTCGTAGATTTCGCTAATAATGTCCGTTGAAGTGCTAATCGTGTCCGTTAATTCCGCTAACGCAAACGGCGGTAGTCCTTGAACTTACGCATCTCGCGATAACGGCCGATCGCACGCAGCGCGGCAGCAAAGTGACCCGACAGCCGAAATACAGAGGCGGGAACTGTTTCCAGGAGCGTGTGATGCACGCTGCAGAATTCGGCTGTCGGCTCGAGCCACTCATGTTTCCAGCGCGGCGCCGATACGTCTGCGTCATTCAGCACGAGGCATCGGAAACAGTACGGCATGCAGCGCGGATTTATGAGCCAAGCCGACGGCGTCTGGATGTGCCTCAATCTGTCTTCATCAAGACGTCCGAGTGTTGCGAATCGTTGGAGCGCCGCCTGCGAAATCGGAGGGAAAAGAATCCATCCCGCAGTTCCAAGCAAGGGCAGCGGCTCGCTTGCGCTC
>NZ_JBNPVS010000025.1:0-140678 GCF_050434225.1 Paraburkholderia sp. GAS32
CAGCACCTTAGGGTCTCGAAAGCACTTTATGGGATGCCGGTTGCGGCACGCGCAAAGCCGGGCGAAGACGGCGTATTTGAATTCTGGTTTGCCCATCATCGCATCCTCACCCTTGACCTGAGGAGCGAAAATCACTGACCATAAAGTGTCAATGATGTCCCCGCACGTCTGTCAACCATGTCCCCGGTCTATACACAGCCGGCAAAGAGAAGTAGGTGCCGCCCCGCACAGGGGCAACGCTAATAGACCACTAACAAATCAAGGAAAGGCCAACGCCCTAAGAACACAGACAAGACCGCCGAGCAGGCCAAAACCCTCGCCAAAAATCCGCCAAGCAGCCAGCAAACCCCAAATTCCCGCCCGAAGGGCCCAACTACTTTGACGTCGTCAACTCCCCCCATCAGCGGCCTTCAAACCAAAACAGAAACCACCTGCCGCGAACAGCGCCCAACCCCATCGCCGAAGGCAAAAACCACCCCTCCCCCCCTAGTGCACAGCGAGAAATAAACCGCTAATCTCGACCCCTCAAGCCTCCCCAAGGCCGCGCGCAGCGCAAGAAAAACCCCGCGCCGCGAATGAAATGGCCCTAAAAAGCCAGCCGTGCACCGGCAAAAAAAGCACCTCGGAGTACCTTTTGGAAAAGTCAGCATCCCCTGAAGACTGGATCACCCGCAGCCTGCGTGCCGTCTGGCACCCCTGCACCCAGATGAAGCACCACGAGCGACTGCCCCTAATCCCGGTCGCACGCGGTCAAGGCGCGTGGCTCTACGACCGCGCAAACAACCGTTATCTGGACGCGATCAGCTCCTGGTGGGTCAACCTGTTCGGCCATGCCAACCCGCGCATCAACGCAGCATTGAAAGACCAACTCGATACGCTCGAACACGCAATGCTCGCCGGCTGCACGCACGAGCCAGCCATCGAACTCGCGGAGCGCCTCGGTGCGCTCACCAACAACACGCTCGGTCACGCGTTCTTCGCGTCCGATGGCGCATCGGCCGTCGAAATCGCGCTGAAGATGAGCTTCCACTCGTGGCGCAATCGCGGCTTCGCGGACAAGCAGGAATTCGTCTGCATCGCCAACAGCTATCACGGCGAAACCATCGGCGCGCTCGGCGTCACCGACGTCGCGCTCTTCAAAGACGCCTACGATCCGCTCATCCGCAACGCGCATGTCGTCGCGTCGCCCGATGCGCGCCTCGCACAAGCAGGCGAAACCGCCGCCGACGTCGCGCGCCGCGCGCTCGATCAGGTTCGCTCGTTGTTCGAAGCACGCGCCACGAAAATCTCGGCGCTGATCGTCGAGCCGCTCGTGCAATGCGCAGCCGGCATGGCGATGCACGACGCGTCGTATATCGCCGGCCTGCGCGCGCTGTGCGATCAGTACAGCGTGCATCTGATCGCCGATGAAATCGCTGTCGGTTGCGGTCGCTCCGGTACGTTCTTCGCGTGCGAACAGGCCGGCATCTGGCCGGACTTCCTGTGTCTGTCGAAAGGGATCAGCGGCGGGTATCTGCCGCTCTCGATCGTGTTGTCGCGCGATGAGATCTTCGACGCCTTCTATCACGACGACATCGCCCGCGGCTTTCTGCACTCGCATTCGTACACGGGCAATCCGCTCGCATGCCGCGCGGCGCTCGCCACGCTCGATCTGTTCGCGAGCGACAACGTGCTCGCCGTCAACGCGCAGAAATCCGCCAGGCTAAAGGCCGCGCTCGCGCCGCTCGCCGAACATAAGCAAGTGCGCAATCTGCGACAGTGCGGCACGATCTTCGCGTTCGATGCAGTGATCGACGACGCTCAGCAAGCCAAAACATTCTCGCGCCGCTTCTTCGAAAACGCGTTGCAGCGCGAACTGCTGCTGCGCCCTATTTCGACCACGGTGTATCTGATGCCCCCCTACATCCTCGACGACGAAGAAATCGCGCTGCTCGCCTCGCGCGCACGCGAAACCTTCGAAGCCACGCTCGCGGAGACCCGCTAATGCATCTGCTCGACACACTCACCGAAGGCCTCAAGGAAATCGACGCGCGTGGTCTGCGCCGCCGTCGTCGTACCGCTGACACGCCGTGCGCCGCGCACATGACGGTCGACGGCCGCGCGATCATCGGCTTCGCCAGCAACGACTATCTCGGCCTCGCCGCACATCCGAAACTGATCGCCGCCATCGCTGAAGGCGCTGAGCGCTATGGCGCCGGCAGCGGCGGTTCCCATTTGCTCGGCGGCCACTCGCGCGCGCACGCGCAACTCGAAGACGATCTGGCCGAATTCGTCGGCGGCTTCGTCGACAATGCGCGCGCGCTCTACTTCAGCACCGGCTACATGGCGAATCTCGCGACGCTCACCGCGCTCGCTGGCCGCGGCACGACGCTCTTCTCCGACGCGTTGAATCACGCGTCGCTGATCGACGGCGCGCGTTTGTCCCGCGCTGATGTGCAGATCTATCCGCACTGCGATATGGCAGCCTTGAGCGCGATGCTCGATGCCTCGGACGCCGAAGTCAAAGTGATCGTCTCCGATACGGTATTCAGCATGGACGGCGACATCGCGCCCCTGCCGCGTCTGCTTGAACTTGCAGAACAGCATGGCGCATGGCTGATCGTCGACGACGCACACGGTTTCGGCGTGCTCGGTCCGCAAGGCCGTGGCGCGATTGCAGAAGCCGCGTTGCGCTCGCCGAATCTGATTTCGATCGGCACGCTCGGCAAGGCCGCGGGGGTGTCAGGCGCATTCGTCGTCGCTCACGAGACCGTGATCGAATGGCTCGTGCAGCGCGCGCGTCCGTACATCTTCACGACCGCGTCGGTGCCGGCTGCAGCGCATGCGGTGTCGGCGAGCCTGCGCATCATAGGTGGCGAAGAAGGTGATGCACGCCGTGCGCATCTGCAGAAACTGATCGAACGCACGCGCGCGATGCTGAAAGCGACACCGTGGCTGCCGGTCGATTCGCACACTGCCGTGCAGCCGCTGATCATTGGCGCGAACGATGCCACGCTCGACATCGCAGCCACGCTCGATCGTGCCGGTCTCTGGGTGCCGGCAATCCGTCCGCCGACCGTGCCCGTGGGTACGTCGCGGCTGCGCATTTCGCTTTCCGCCGCGCACTCGCAAGCGGATCTGGACCGGCTCGAAGCAGGCTTGCAACAACTCGGGGCGAAGGCGGCATGAGTAGCTCGAGTCAAAGCGCGCTGTCTCTGTTCGTCACCGGCACCGATACGGAAATCGGCAAGACGTTCGTATCCTCGGCGCTTTTGCGCGGTTTCATCCGTGAAGGCCTGCAAGCCGCCGCGATGAAGCCGATCGCCGCGGGCGCGTTCGAAGTGAACGGCGTGCTGCATAACGAAGACGCCGATCAACTCGACGCCGCGTCGAGCGTCCTGCTGCCGCCGGAGATTCGCACGCCGTATCTGTTGAAAGAACCGGCCGCGCCACACATCGCAGCTGCACTGGAAAATGTCACGTTCGATATCGATCACATCGTCGAATGCCATGCGCAGGCTTTGAAGCAAGCCGAGATCGTCGTGGTGGAAGGCGTCGGCGGTTTTCGCGTGCCGCTGACCGCCACGCAAGATACCGCCGACCTCGCCGTCGCGCTGAAGCTGCCGGTCGTGCTGGTGGTCGGCATGCGCCTCGGCTGCATCAGCCATGCGTTGCTCACCGCCGAAGCGATCGCCACGCGCGGCCTCATGCTCGCTGGCTGGGTGGCGAATCGTGTCGATCCGGACATGACGTTCCCCGACGAAAACATCGCTTCGATTCGCGAGCATCTTGCGCGTGAATACGACGCCCCCTTGCTCGGCATCGTGCCGCATTTGAGCCCGGCTTCGCCCGAGCTTGCGGCGGATCAACTCGACATCAACCGACTCCTGCAGACGCTGCGCCACGCGCAGCGCTAAAAACCCATTACATCCATCCATGAGGATTGACGACATGACGCAACTGAACATCGCTCCGACGCCAGCCGACACGGCCGCCGCCAACAATAACGCAGCAGCAGGCGCCAAGCCGGTGGCCAAGTGGCGCGTCGCCGACATCGTCGCGCTGTACGAACTGCCGTTCAACGACCTGATGTTCCGCGCGCAACAAACCCATCGCGAACACTTCGACGCCAACACCGTGCAACTGTCGACGCTGCTGTCGATCAAGACCGGCGGTTGCGAAGAAGATTGCGCGTACTGCCCGCAGTCGGTGCATCACGACACGGGGCTGCAAGCCGACAAGCTGATGCCGGTCGATGAAGTATTGGCTGCCGCCAAGGTCGCAAAGGAAAACGGCGCGACGCGCTTCTGCATGGGCGCGGCGTGGCGCAATCCGAAGGACCGACACCTCGAGCCGATCAAGGACATGATCCGCGGCGTGAAGGCGATGGGCCTCGAAACCTGCGTGACGCTCGGCATGCTGGAGACGCATCAGGCGCAAGGTCTGCGCGAAGCGGGTCTCGACTACTACAACCACAACCTCGATACGTCGCCGGAGTTCTATGGCCAGATCATTTCGACGCGCACGTATCAGGACCGTCTCGATACGCTGGAACGCGTGCGCGATGCGGGCATCAACGTATGCTGCGGCGGGATTGTCGGTTTGGGTGAATCGCGCCGTGAGCGCGCCGGCCTGATCGCGCAACTGGCGAACATGGAGCCGTATCCGGAATCGGTGCCGATCAACAACCTGGTGCAGGTGGAAGGCACGCCGCTGACCGGCACCGAAGCGATCGATCCGTTCGAGTTCGTCCGTACGATTGCAGTTGCACGTATCACGATGCCGCGCGCGATGGTGCGTCTGTCGGCAGGCCGCGAGCAGATGGACGAAGCGTTGCAGGCGCTGTGTTTCCTCGCCGGCGCGAACTCGATTTTCTACGGCGACCAGTTGCTGACTACCAGCAACCCGCAAGCCGAAGCGGACCGCAAGCTGCTCGAACGCCTCGGTATTCGCGCAGAAGCAGCGCAGCAGATGCCGTTGGATCAGAGCGGCTGCGAGCATGGCTGCGATAAGCACGCTGCGCCGAACTAAAGAACTACGTGTACGAAGCGCGTGTGGTAAATCGCGCGCACACGAAAAAGGCCACCTCGTTTCCGAGGTGGCCTTTCTACTTCCAGGCAGAGATTTACTTCTTGTCCACGATGATCTGATCGAACGTCCCGCCATCGGAGAAATGCGTTTGCTGTGCTTTCTGCCAGCTACCGAACATTTCTTCGACGGTGAAGGTCTTGATCGGCTTGAACTCGCCCGCGTGCTTCGCGAGCACGTTCTTGTCACGCGGACGCAGATGATGCTGGGCAATGATTTCCTGCGCAGCCGGCGACCAAAGATAGTCGAGATACGCCTGCGCTTCCTTGCGCGTGCCGCGCTTGTCGACCACCTTGTCGACGACCGACACCGGCGGCGCAGCCAGCAGGCTCACAGACGGATACACCGCTTCGAAATTGCCCGCGCCCACACCCGTGTCGATCAACGACACTTCGTTTTCGAACGTCACCAGCACGTCGCCGATACCGCGCTGCGTGAAGGTCGTCGTCGCACCGCGGCCGCCCGTGTCGAGAATCGGCACGTTCTTGAAGATCGCCTTTTCGAAATCGATCGCCTGCGCATCGGTGCCGCCGTGTTGCTTGCGATAACCCCATGCGGCCAGATACGCGTAGCGGCCGTTACCCGAAGTCTTCGGGTTCGCAATCACCACTTGCACGCCGGGTTTGGCGAGGTCGTCCCAGTCCTTGATGTGCTTCGGATTGCCCTTGCGTACGAGGAACACCATAGTCGTCGTGTACGGAGCGCTATCGTCCGGCAGACGCGCGCGCCAGTTGGCGGGTACCAGTTGACCCTTTTCGGCGAGCAGGTCGATGTCGTTCGGCTGGTTCATCGTCACCACGTCAGCCTGCAGTCCTTGCAGCACCGACAGCGCCTGCGCGCTCGACGCGCCATGCGACTGGCGAATCGACACGCTCTCGCCGCTCTTCTCTTTGTATGCCGTGATGAAGCCGGCGTTGATGTCCTTGTACAACTCGCGCGTCACGTCGTACGACACGTTGAGCAGCGACGTGTCTGCGTGCGCCGTCGAGATGCCGCCGAGCGCGAGCGTCATTGCCGTCATGCCGGCTGCCAGCCAGCGCGATGCCCCCGTCTTGCCTGCCATCTTGTCCCCGCCTATCGATGATGAAAACCTGTGGCCGCACAAACGTGCAGCGTGAAGCGGGATTCTAACGGATCGCTTACTGGTTCACTCGCGCTCAACTGCGCATTCAAGTCCTCCTTCGCTTCCTCGCTCAATGACGCGTTCAGTTGCGCGCCCGGGGACTCGATCGCTTGCCGGGCAGCGGTTGCCCAAACGCCAGGCGAAGCACTCGAACCCACTCAAACAAACGCGTGCTGCGCGACCTCGAAGGTCTCCTCGCGAAAACGCAGCGGTGCCGCGCAATGCACCAGCGTATCGACGAAATACTTGGCGCGCGGCCACGGGCCGAATCCCGCCGCCGTGTTGATGTGTCCTGCGTCGCCGAGATTGACGAATGCGCTACCGAAACGCTGCGCGAGATCGCGCGAACCGGCGAGCGGCATCCACGGGTCGGTTTCACTGCCGATCAGAATCGACGGCACGCCGAGACGCCGCGCGTCGAACGGTCCGGCGAAGGCGAATTTCTCCGGGCTGGCAGGCGCGACGAACAGCACGCCGACCACATCGTTCGCATACGACGCCTGCTGCAACGCGTGCGCAGTCGCAAGGCAACCAAAGCTGTGGGCGGCCAGCACGAACGGCCCGCGTTCACGGGCGAGCAGATCGTGCAGCGACTTCGCCCAGACAGCGACGTCCGGGGCGTCCCAGTCGGCCTGTTCGACGCGCAGCGAGCGCGCGAATTGCCGTTCGAGCCATGTTTGCCAGTGCGCGCCCTCGCTGCCGTGCAGGCCGGGAACGGTGACGAGCCGCGGCGGCCATGTCGATTTGGTGCATGAAAGCATGTCTGTCCCTCGCTGCCGGAATCCGGGAAATGATTGTCCCGCCGGGCGTCGCAAGGGCGAACCAAGTTTTTGTGCTTTGTTTATGGGGCAAATGCGCGGCCATGTCGCGGAGTAAAACCGCACGCCCGTGCGCAAACGCGCGCGATTCGCGGCGAAAAAGTAGAATGAAGCCTATCCGTAAAAGGAGGAGGCCCATGCCGCAAGCGTCGTCTGAAGCACCGCGGGCGTTGCAGCCGTTCTACCGGGCCTCTCCCGTCATCCGACTCGACAACGCACGCGCCTTCCGGACCGTATGAAAATCCTCTTCTACATGCCGCATTCCGACGCCGCCGCGTGGCTGCACGACTTCGCCCATGCGCTGCCGGAAGCCGATTTGCGCGAATGGCAACCGGGCGACACCGAACCAGCCGATTTCGCGGTCGTGTGGCGCCCGCCGCGTGAGATGCTGGCCGGCCGCGACAATCTGCGCGCGATCTTCAATCTCGGCGCGGGTGTCGACGCGATCCTCGGGCTCGAACACGAGCAGCCCGGCACGTTGCCGCGCGGCGCCCAGTTGATCAGGCTCGAAGATACCGGCATGGCGCTGCAAATGGCCGAGTATGTGACGCATGCGGTGCTGCGTTACCTGCGCCGTTTCGACGAATACCAGACGCTGCAAAGCGAGCGCCGCTGGGAAGTGCTCGATCCGCATCCGCGTGAGACCTTCACCGTTGGCGTGCTCGGCCTCGGCGTCCTCGGTACGCATGTCGCGCAAGCAGTCGCAGCGTTCGGCATGCCGGTGCGCGGGTATAGCCGCAGTGCGCGGCAAATCGACGGCATCACGACCTTCGCCGGTGAATCACAGTTCGATGCGTTTCTCGACGGCGTGAAAGTGCTGGTCAATCTGCTGCCGCATACGCCGGATACGGGCGACGTGCTGAACACGCGCACCTTCTCGAAGCTCGCGAAGGGCGCCTATCTGATCAACGTCGCACGCGGCGGGCATCTTGTCGAACAGGATCTGCTCGAAGCGCTGGCAAGCGGCCAGGTCGCCGCCGCGACGCTGGACGTGTTCCGCGAAGAACCGCTGCCGCCCGATCATCTGTTCTGGCAGGAGCCGCGCATCACGATTACGCCGCATATTTCCGCGCTCACCTTGCGCGAAGAGAGCGTCGCGCAAGTCGCACGGAAAATGACGGCGCTGATGCGCGGCGAAACGGTGAGCGGCGTGGTCGATATTGAACGTGGATACTAAGCGTGGATACTGAGCAAAAATATCGAGCACGGATTTTGAACACCACCGAATTCATCTGAAGGAGCGCCGCCACGCGCGGGCTCATTGCATGGGACCGGAGTAAGCGCTAAAGCGCAAACTCCGGTCGACCGCTTTGCATGGGACCGGAGTAATGCGCTAAAGCGCAAACTCCGGTCGACACAGGAGACTCATCATGGCCTTGCCCCAACGCGTCAAAATCGTCGAAGTCGGCCCGCGTGACGGACTGCAGAACGAGAAAGAATTCGTCCCCACCGGCATCAAGATCGAGTTGATCAACCGCTTGTCGGCGGCCGGCTTTCGCAACGTCGAAGCCGCGTCGTTCGTGTCGCCGAAATGGGTGCCGCAGATGGCTGACGGCGCCGACGTGATGGCCGGTATCGAGCGCCGCGTCGGCACGATCTACTCGGTGCTGACGCCGAATCTGCGCGGCTTCGAAGGTGCACTCGCTGCGCGGGCGGATGAAATCGTGATCTTCGGTGCGGCTAGCGAAGCGTTCTCGCAGAAGAACATCAATTGCAGCATCGCAGAAAGCATCGATCGGTTCGCGCCGGTCGCGCAGGCGGCGAAGGAACATGGCCTGCGGATTCGCGGCAGCGTGTCGTGTGCGCTGGGCTGTCCGTATCAAGGCGAAGTGCCGGTCGCGTCGGTAGTCGATGTGGTCGAACGTTTCGCGGCGCTCGGTTGCGACGAGATCGACATCGCGGACACGATCGGCGTCGGCACGCCGAAGCGCACGCGCGAAGTGTTCGAGGCGGTCACCAAGGTGTTTCCGCGCGAACGTCTGTCGGGGCACTTCCACGACACCTACGGTCAGGCGCTCGCGAACATCTACGCGGCGTTGCAGGAAGGCATCGAGATCTATCACGCGTCGGTAGCGGGGCTCGGCGGCTGCCCGTATGCGAAGGGTGCAACCGGCAACGTCGCGACCGAAGACGTGCTGTATCTGATGAACGGCCTCGGCATCGAGACCGGCGTCGACCTCGCGCAAGTTGTCGCGATCGGTGATTTCATTTCGACGTCGATCGGCCGGCCCAATGTCTCGCGCGCCGGCAAGGCGTTGCTTGCCAAAGCCCGCAGCGAGCAGGCCAACTGCGTTTGACGCGCGCCGCTCATTTGGCCATTCATTCCCGCACACATTTCGCCAAATCATTCAGGACCTGAAACGATGACGGATCACGCTTCCCTCGACTCCGACGATCTCGCCGCATTGCCTGACTCCGCACGCCGCGTCGCGCTGTTGTTGCGCGAACGCGGCCACGCTGGACGGATCGTAATGCTGCCGGAAACCGGCAAGACGTCCGCCGAAGCCGCGGCCGGCCTCGGCTGCTCCGTTGCGCAGATCGCCAAGTCGATCCTGTTTCGCCGCCGCGAAGACGACGCGCCGGTACTGGTGGTCGCGAGCGGCGCGAATCGCGTCGACGAAAAGAAGGTCGCGGCGCAAGTCGGCGAGATCGGCCGTGCGGATGCGAAGTTCGTCCGCGAGAAAACGGGTTATGCAATTGGCGGTGTTTGCCCGATCGGGCACGCCACCAAACCCGTCACGCTGATCGATGCCGATCTGCTGGAACTCGACAGCCTGTGGGCCGCCGCGGGTCATCCGCATGCCGTGTTCAATCTGACGGCGCAGGAACTGATTGCGTTGACGGGCGCACCGGCGATCGACGTGGCGCTGCGCGAGACAGCGTAAAGCCATGACAGCGGGCATCGATAACGAAGACGACGAGGCCGCCGTGCCGTCACCGTGCATCAGCGTGTGCAGGATGGACGCCTCGACCGGTTGGTGCGAAGGCTGCTTGCGCACGATCGACGAGATCGCCAGTTGGTCGTCGTTCGACGACGACGCGAAGCGCGCCGTCTGGGACGCAATCGAGGAACGCCACGCGGAGTTCATGGCAAAGCAGGCAAAGGCGCAGCGATGAACGCCGCGCCGCGCGTCGTAACGATCGGCGAGACGTTCAGCTCGACGCTCGAGCTATCGGCGGAATCGGTGAAGTCGTTCGCCACGCTCGTCAACGACTTCAACCCGTTGCATCACGACGACGCCTACGCCGCGCAAAGCCGCTTCGGCGGTTTGATCGCGTCCGGCACGCAACCCACCGCGTATTTCATGGCGCTACTGGCGACCTATTTCTCCACGTACGCGCAGCCGCTCGGCCTCGAGTTCGATATCAAGCTAAAGAAAGCCGTCCACGCGAACGATACGTTGACGATCAAGTGGCGCGTGCGCGACGCGTACTGGAAGCCGAGTCTGAACGGCGATCTGACGCATCTCGAAGGGAGCGTGGTGAATCAACGCGGCGACACCATGTTGATCGGCACGTCGACAATCCTGGTGATGCCGAAACCCGAACCATCGGCGAATGCGAACGCGAGCACAAACCCGGACACAAGCGCACCATGACCAACCTACCGGCATCGATCCGGGTCTTCGAACGCGGCTGGCTATCGTCGAACAATGTGCTGCTGGTCGATGACGCATGTGTCGCACTCGTCGATACCGGCTACGCGACGCACGCGCCGCAAACCCTCGCGCTCGTACAGCAAGCGCTCGGCGCGCGACCGCTCGATCTGATCGTCAACACGCATCTGCATTCAGATCACTGCGGCGGCAACGCGCTGTTGCAGTCGACGTGGCCGTGCCGTACCGCGATTCCCGCGTCCGAAGCCGACGCGGTGCGCGATTGGGACGAAAGCCGTCTGACGTTTCGCGCCACCGGCCAGACCTGCGAACGCTTCACCTTCACCGAGACGATCGCGCCCGGTGCGCAACTGCGGCTCGGCGCGCTCGATTGGCAAGTGCTCGGCGCACCTGGCCACGATCCGCATTCGTTGATGCTGTATTGCCCGGACGAACGCATCCTGATCAGTGCGGACGCACTGTGGGAAAACGGCTTTGGCGTGATCTTTCCCGAACTGGAAGGTGAAAGCGGTTTCGCCGAAGAACAGGCGGTGCTCGAAGCCATTGCGAAGCTCGACGTGCGGCTCGTGATTCCCGGCCATGGTTCGCCCTTCACGAATGTCGAGCAAGCGCTGGAACGGGCGTTTTCACGCGTTGCGTGGCTACGGGCCGATCCGGCACGTAATGCGAAGAATGCGTTGAAGGTGCTGATCGTGTTCAAGCTGCTCGAAGTCCGCGCGATGAGCTTCGACACCTTGCTGCGGATGCTCGACGATGCCGCCGCGATGCGCGCTGCCGCCACCATGTTCAAGCCGCGTGGCGAATGGCCCACATTGGTGCACGCGATCGTCGAGGAGTTGGCGGCCAAAAACGGGCCATTGGCGATCGATGGCGAGCGCATCGTCGCGCGCCAGGCTTGACGCGCACAGGGCTGGCGCGCGGGCGGCCGGCAACAGGCGGCGAGCAAGACACCAAAACCGTCGCCCCAAAAAGAAAGCCGCTCGACCATCAAGGCGAGCGGCGGAAATTCTGTCGGACGTGATCAGCGTCGATATGAATGATACGCGTGCCGGTTTTTCGATCGCATCAGTGATTTCCCTACAGAAGCTTGACACTGCCTTTTAAACCCGCATACAGACGACATTACGAAGCTTCGTAGTCGCGCGCGTTGAACGTCATTGGTCCGTCTATATGAACAATGCGACGCGCCAATTGCTCCGGAATCCGTACTATTGCCGGCTGATCCATCGGCATCCCAGCCATTCCATCAGGTCGAAGACAGGCGTTTCTGCGGCACGATCCGCCAGCCGAGATTCACGCCGGCGGCCGCGAGCAGGATCAGCACCGCACCGAGCACCTGAATCCACGCGAGCGTCTGTCCGAACGCAACCCGGTCGACGATGATCGCCACCACCGGATAGATGAAGGACAACGCGCCGGTCATCGAAGTCGGCAGCTTCTGGATCGCGCCGTAGAGCAGCACGTACATGAGCCCCGTATTGACGATACCCAGCACGATCAATTCGAGCCACTGCACACCGTTGGTCGGCAGCGCATCGAAGCGCACGAACGGCGCCAGCATCACGACACCGAGCGACACCTGGATCAGCGCGATGAGGTGCGGCGGCGTGCCCTTCAGGCGCTTCGTGATAATCGACGAGACCGCATACATCGCCGCCGCGCCCACGGCATAGGCGACACCAACCAGATACTGGCCCGGCACCGCCAACACCGCCGGCTCGACCTTCACCACGAACACGAGGCCGATAAACGCGACCACCAGCCAGGCCACCGTCGACGCGCTGACGCGCTCGCGAAACACCAGCGCGCCAAGCGCGACCAGCATGAACGGCTGCGTGTTGTAGACGGCGGTCGCCATCGAGATCGAAGCCCGTGAATAGGCCGCGAACAGCAGCACCCAGTTGATGACGATCGCCGCGCCGCCGAGCAGCGCGAGGCCGAGCATCTTCCATGAAAAGAGCTTGCGCCTGAACAGGCCTAGCACGGCGCACACGAGCGCCAGCGTCGCGCCGCCGAAAATACAGCGAAAGAACACCACATTGAACGGACTCTGCTGCGACGACACCACCAGCCAGCCGATGGTGCCGGACATCAGCATGGCCATGGTCATTTCCGCCGCGCCGCGGCGAATCTCATTTGACGCCATGTTTCGATCCTCGAATTGATTCCTGCATGAGAAGCAGTGTAATTAATCCGATCGCCCGAATACAGGGCTAAACTTAAGTCATCCTGCGAAGAAACCTAATAATCGAAGGCCGTCATGACCAAACGCCTTGCTCCCGCCACACCCGCAACGCTCGATGAAACCGACCGCGCCCTGCTCGCCGCGCTGGCGGCGGACGCCCGCCAGCCGGTCAGCGAACTGGCGCGCCGGGTTGGCCTCTCGGCGCCAAGTACGGCCGAACGCGTCCGCAGGCTCGAAGCGCAAGGCGTGATCGAGCGCTTCACCGTGCAGATCGATCCGCGCGCGCTCGGCTTCACGCTGCAGGCAATCGTGCGCGTGAAGCCCTTGCCCGGGCAGTTGCATCTGGTGGAAGACGTGATCCGGCGGATTCCGGAGTTTGTCGAATGCGACAAGGTGACGGGCGACGACTGCTTCATCTGCCGCCTCTACCTGCATTCGATCGAGCAGCTCGACGAGATTCTCTCGAAGGTGACCGAGCGCGCGGAGACCAGCACCGCCATCGTCAAGTCGACGCCGGTCGCGCGCCGCTTGCCGCCGCTAGGCTGAGCGGAACGCACGGCCGTGCCGCGTCACCTCGCGCGTGAACGAACGGCGGCAGCGTTGCGAGCCGAACGAAGCCACTTACTGCTCGACCGCCTCGAAGAACGACAGCATTTCCGCTACCAGTTCGTCCGGCGCCTCTTCAGGAATGTAATGCCCGCACGGCAATGAGCGCCCGCTCACGTCCCGCGCGACGTGACGCCATTCCGCCAGCGCGTCGAAGCACTTCTCGATCACCCCCTGCTCGCCCCACAACACACGCAGCGGACAGCCGATCTTGTGACCGCGCTCGATGTCGGCACGGTCGTGTTCGAGGTCGATGCTCGCCGACGCCCGGTAGTCCTCACACATCGCATGCACGGCGCCGGGTTGCGCCAGCGCGCTGCGATAAGCGTCAAGCGCTTCGGGCGCGAACGGCGCGAGGCCCGCGTGACGGCTGCCCATTACCGCATCGACATACGCGGCCGGGTTCGCGCCGATCAGCGTCTCTGGCAGCGGCTCTGGCTGGATCAGGAAGAACCAGTGGAAGTAGTGTGTCGCGAAGGCGCGGTCGGTGGCTTCGTACATCGCGAGCGTCGGCGCGATGTCGAGCAGCATCAACCGCTCGACGGCGTCGGGATGATCGAGCGCCATCCGGTGCGCGACGCGGGCGCCGCGATCATGGGCGCACACGAGGAATCGTTCGAAGCCGAAGTTGCGCATCACGGCGACCTGATCAGCGGCCATCGCGCGTTTGGAATACGGTGTGTGGTCAGGGTCGCTGGGCGGTTTGCCCGAGGCGCCGTAGCCACGCAGGTCGGTGGCAATGACGGTGAAGTGCTCCGCCAGTTGCGCCGCGCACCGCTGCCAGATCAGATGCGACTGCGGGTGACCGTGCAACAACAGCAGGGGCGGCCCTGCCCCGCCCCTCACTCCGAAAATATCGACGTCGCCCACGGCGACACGAAAGGGCGTGAAATCCTCGAAGGCCATAGCGGGTCTCTTGTCGTTTGGGAGTCAAACCATTGTAGAAGCGCAATGTGTCGATGCGGGGTGGGATAGCCCACGCAAGCATAGAACCTGAACACTCCTTCCAACTGTTCCAAACGGACACGATCCGGCAGCTTCGCCTATAATCGAACGATCGTTCTTAAATTTCCGGGCGGTCATGGCAAACGCGTGGCAAATGCGTGGTGGGATTGCAGCGGCAGCACGGCTGCTGTTCAGTCTCGACGCACCACAGGCCATGGGCCGCTAAACTCACTATCGCCGGGCGCTCTACACCGCACCGGTCCGTTCATCAGGAGACTCGCACCATGGCATTGCCCGCCGTCCTGCAAAAACTCGCGCTGCCCGTCGTCGCTTCGCCGATGTTCATCGTCAGCTATCCCGAACTCGTGTTAGCTCAATGTAAGGCCGGTATCGTCGGTTCGTTCCCAGCGCTGAATGCTCGCCCGGCCGAACTGCTCGACGAATGGCTGACGCAGATTCAGGCACAGCTCGCCGAGCACAAGGCGGCCAATCCCGACGCGGTCATCGGGCCGATCGCCGTCAACCAGATCGTCCACCAATCGAATACGCGGCTCGAGCACGACGTGCGTGTGTGCGTCGAACACAAGGTGCCGATTTTCATCACCAGCCTGCGCGCACCGGCGCGCGAGATCGTCGACGCGGTGCATAGCTACGGCGGCATGGTGCTGCATGACGTGATCAACCTTCGGCACGCGCAGAAGGCCCTGGAAGCGGGTGTCGACGGACTGATCCTGGTGGCGTCGGGCGCCGGCGGCCACGCGGGCACGACCTCGCCGTTCGCGCTGGTCGGCGAGGTGCGGCGCATGTTCGACGGCCCGATCGTGCTGTCCGGCTCGATCGCCAACGGCGGCTCGATTCTTGCCGCGCAGGCCATGGGCGCGGACCTCGCCTATATGGGCACGCGTTTCATCGCGACCAAAGAGGCACACGCGGTCGACAGCTATAAACAGGCGATCGTCAATTCCACGGCGTCGGACATCATCTACACGAACCTGTTCACCGGCGTGCACGGCAACTACATCCGCGAAAGTATCGTGAATGCGGGGCTGGACCCGGAGGCGCTACCGGAATCGGACAAGACCGCGATGAACTTCGGCAGCGACAAGGCGAAGGCGTGGAAGGACATCTGGGGCGCAGGCCAGGGCGTCGGTCTGATGGACGACGTGCCGAGCGTTGGTGAGCTGGTTCGGCGTTTGACGCAGGAATATGACGACGCGAAAGCGCGGTTGGGGATTGCGCGGTAAGTGGCTTGTTAAGGTGTTTTGCTGCGGCTCTCGGTTCTGGAGCCGCAGCATGTACGGTACTTACACCCAGGCGTTATGCAAGGTCCCTTGAGCGGGCCTCACATGTGGGTCGTGCGTACTGGCTCGCGCCCAAACTTCACATATTGCGGCGGTACTGCCCGCCCACTTCAAACAACGCGTGCGTGATTTGCCCGAGCGAGCAGACGCGCACGACGTCCATCAGCACCGCGAACACGTTGTCGTCGTCGATCACTGCGCGCTTCAAGCGTTCAAGCGCCGCGGGTGCGTCGTCACGGTGTTGCGCCTGAAAATCGCGCAGGCGTTTCAACTGGCTCTGTTTTTCCTCGTCGGTGGAGCGGGCGAGCGCGATCGGCTGCGGCGCTTCATGCGGATGCGCGCTCAAAAACGTGTTCACGCCGACGATCGGATACGAGCCGTCGTGCTTGCGATGCTCGTACAGCATCGACTCGTCCTGAATCCGTCCGCGCTGATAGCCCGTTTCCATCGCGCCCAGCACGCCGCCGCGCTCGGTCAGCCGATCGAATTCCGCCAGCACCGCTTCTTCCACCAGATCGGTCAACTCCTCGATCACAAAGCTGCCCTGATTCGGATTCTGATTCTTCGCCAGCCCCCATTCGCGGTTGATGATCAACTGGATCGCCACCGCGCGGCGCACCGAATCTTCGGTGGGCGTGGTGATCGCTTCGTCGAATGCATTGGTGTGCAGCGAATTGCAGTTGTCGTAGATCGCGATCAGCGCCTGCAGCGTGGTGCGGATATCGTTGAAGTCGATTTCCTGCGCGTGCAGGCTGCGGCCCGAGGTTTGCACGTGATACTTGAGCTTCTGGCTGCGTTCGTTCGCGCCGTAGCGTTCGCGCATTGCAATGGCCCAGATGCGTCGCGCGACACGGCCGAGCACCGTGTACTCCGGGTCCATGCCGTTCGAAAAGAAGAACGACAGATTCGGCGCGAAGTCGTCGATCGACATGCCGCGCGCGAGATACGCCTCGACATAGGTGAAGCCGTTCGCGAGCGTGTAGGCGAGTTGCGAGATCGGGTTCGCGCCCGCCTCGGCGATGTGATAGCCGGAGATCGACACCGAATAGAAATTGCGCACGCCGTGATCGACAAAGTACGCCTGAATATCGCCCATGACTTTCAGGCTGAACTCGGTCGAAAAGATGCACGTGTTCTGGCCTTGGTCTTCCTTCAGGATGTCGGCCTGTACGGTGCCGCGCACGTTTTCCAGCGCTGTGCGGCGAGCGGCGGCGAGTTCGCCCTCCGTGAGCGGACGACCTTGCTCCTGCACCATACGGGCGATCTGTTGATCAATCGCGACGTTGAAGAACATCGCGAGAATCGTCGGCGCCGGCCCGTTGATCGTCATCGACACCGACGTCTCTGGCGCGCACAGATCGAAGCCGTCGTAGAGCGTTTTCATGTCGTCGAGCGTCGCGACGGAGACGCCCGAGTTGCCCACCTTGCCGTAGATGTCGGGGCGCTCGTGTGGCTCTTCGCCGTAGAGCGTGACCGAATCGAAGGCTGTCGAAAGACGTTTGGCCGGCATGCCTTCGGAGAGCAATTTGAACCGGCGGTTGGTGCGGAACGGATCGCCTTCGCCGGCGAACATCCGTGTCGGGTCTTCGTTTTCGCGGCGGAACGGAAACACGCCGGCAGTGAACGGAAAGTAGCCTGGGAGATTGTCGAGCATCAGCCAGCGCAGGATTTCGCCGTGGTCGACGAATTTCGGCAGCGCGACTTTGCGGACCTCGGATCCGGATAGTGTCGTGACGGTGAGCGCGGTGCGCATTTCGCGGTCGCGTACGCGGACTATGTGTTCGTCGCCGGAATAGGCGGCCACGGTTTGCGGCCAGGCTTCGAGGAGTTTGCGTTCGCGTTCGCCGAGGTCGGCGGTGCGTTGGGCGATGAGTGTGTCGAGTTGGGTTTGGGGCGTGTTTGCGGAGTTTGCGGAGTTTGCAGAGGCATTTGAGTCTGAGCCTGCAGAGGTGGCGGTAGCGGCGTCGAAGGCTGTGCCTGTGCCTGCATCAGCTTCGGCGAGCATGCGGCGCGCTTCTGTAAGTTGCCAGCGCTCACGCGCCACCCGTGCTTGCGCGTCGGCACGCTCGCGATACGCGTGAACGGTCTGCGCGACATCCGCCAGATAGCGCACGCGTGCCGGCGGCACGATGGCGTTGCGGCCGCTCGAAAAGCGCAGGTTGTCGAGCACCGGCAGGCGGCCGCCGCCCGAGCGCAGACCGTGCCTGCGCAGCGCCTCGGCCACGTGCTGATACAGCGCGGTCACGCCGTCGTCGTTAAAGCGCGAGGCGATCGTGCCGAACACCGGCATCGCGTCGGGCGCCTTCGCGAAGTCGCCACGGTTGCGCTGCACCTGCTTCGCGACATCGCGCAACGCATCCGGCGCACCTTTACGGTCGAACTTGTTGATCGCGACGAAGCTGGCGAAGTCGAGCATGTCGATCTTTTCCAGTTGACTCGCCGCACCGAATTCCGGCGTCATCACATACAGGGATTCGTCGACGAACGGCACGATCGCCGCATTGCCCTGCCCGATCCCGGACGTTTCGACGATGATCAGATCGAAGCCCGCGGCCTTGCACAGCTTGAGCACGTCTTCCAATGAACTCGTGATTTCGCTCGATGCGTCACGCGTCGCCATCGAACGCATATAGACGCGCGCGCCGCCGCCCCAATCACCGATCGCGTTCATGCGGATGCGGTCGCCGAGCAGCGCGCCGCCGGATTTTCGACGCGACGGATCAATGGCCAGCACGGCAATCGTGAGTGCGTCGCCATAGTCGAGTCGAAAACGGCGAATCAGTTCGTCGGTGAGCGAGGATTTGCCGGCGCCGCCGGTGCCGGTGACGCCCAGGACGGGGACCGCGACCGCCTTGGCGAGGACCGATAGTATTTCCTGCTCGGCTGATTTGACGCGGCCCGCTTCGTACGCGCTGACCAGTTGCGCAAGGCGGCGGAAGGTGAAATCTGCAGGGTCTGGTTGTTCGGCGGTGTTGGCGGTGCCGATGGTGCCGTCGATCTGGCTGCCTTGGAGCCCTCCACCCGCCTGCCGCGCCTTGCCGGAAAGATCGCGCGCGTTGGCGTGATCATCAGTCCGTGTCTCGACGTGCGACGCTGCGCGCGGCTCGAAACGCGGCAGCCCACTCGCCGACAAATCGGCCACCCACTCGCCAACCGGACTCTCCCGTACGGCGGCCGCAGCGCGCGCCACCTCAGCGCAGCGCGCAATCATGTCGTCGATCATGCCTTGCAGGCCGAGCCGCTGGCCGTCATGCGGCGAGTAGATCTTCTCGACACCATAACGCTCGAGCTCGGCAATCTCGTCAGGAACGATCACGCCCCCACCGCCGCCGAATACCTTGATGCGCTCGCCGCCGCGCGCGCGCAACAGGTCGACGAGATAGCGGAAGTATTCGTTATGGCCGCCCTGATAGCTGGACACGGCGACGCCGTCGGCGTCTTCGTGCAGCGCGGCGGTGGCCACTTCATTGACGGAGCGGTTGTGGCCGAGGTGGATCACCTCTACGCCGCTCGCCTGGAGGATGCGCCGCATGATGTTGATCGATGCGTCGTGTCCGTCGAACAAGGCGGCAGCGGTGACGAAACGCAGGCGCCGACCCGCAGGCAGCTTGTGGCCACCGGCGCGCTGCGGCGTGGACAGATCGGTCATGTCTCCCCCAGATCGTTACGCGTATGGGTGCTGGCAACCAGTATAGCTAAACAGGTAGGAGCGCCTCGACCGGGCCGCCTACCGCACCGCGAGCGCTTTGATCTGCTCGAGCGAAGGCCACAGCGATTCGTTCGCGAACCGCTCGGCCAGGAAGTCGACAAACGAACGCACCTTGGCCGACAGATGCCTGCGGCTCGCGTACACGACGTGGATCGGCAACTCGCGTGGGGGCACGTCGTCCACCAGCAGCGGCACCAGACGCCCCGTGGCCAGATCGTCGCCGATCACCTCGGTGCCGAGCATCGCGATACCCGCGCCTTGCAGCACGATCACCCGCTGCGCCTCCAGGTGGTTGACGATCAGGTTGCCGGTGAGGCGCACGCGCGGCGTGCCGTTGCCGGTCGCGGTCGCGATTTCCAGGGGAGCCACGCCCGCGTATTGCAGATAGTTGTGACGCGCCAGATCGGCGACGGTCTTCGGCGTGCCGTGCCGGCGCAGATAGGCCGGCGATGCGCACAGCACCAGATGGGCGGTCGCAATCTGACGCGCGATCAGCGAAGACGACTTCAGCCCGCTCGGTGAAGCCCGGATCGCGACGTCGAAGCCTTCGTCGATCAGTTCGACCACGCGGTCGGACAGGGTTATGTCCACGGTGACCTGCGGATACTGCGCGGCGTAGTCGGCCACCGCGGCCATCACATGGCTCAAGCCGAATGCCGACAGCGACGACACCCGCAAGCGCCCTTGTGGCACGACGCTCGCCGCGCCCACCACCTGCTCGGCTTCTTCGAGTTCGCTAAGCACCTGGCTCAAGCGCTCGTAGTATTCGCGACCCGCCTCGGTCGGCGCGACCCGGCGCGTCGTGCGGTTCAGCAAACGCGCGCCGAGTTGCTGCTCAAGGTGCATCACGTGCTTGCTCGCCATTGCCGCCGACATCTCCATCCGCTCGGCCGCGCCGACAAAGCTGCCGACTTCGACCACATGGCGAAACACTTTCATGCTGACAAGGGTATCCATCTCAATCGCTCGCCTCAGGAATCAATCGGCGCCATTTTGCCGGGTTTATCAAAGACTGGGCGGCAAATCGGATGGACGCGGGCGCGAAAACGGACGCCAGAAGCAGTAAAGCCCACCTTCCGGAGAAGGTGGGCTTTACTGGTATTGCCTGGTTCGGCAGGGTTGGCATCGCGCGGTACCTGCTCGCAGGCGCCGCATGCTTTGCCCCCAGAGGCTTAGAACTTCGCGCGCAGGCCGACGCCGTACGTGTTGCCGCTCGACTGGCTGGTAATCTTGTCGTACATATAAGCCGCGTAGATATCCGTGCGCTTGGACAGCGGATAGTCGTAGCCGACTGCAGCCGTCTGGCGGGTCTGGTCGAAGCCGCCGCCGTCGCGCGAATAGGCGTACGACGCCATCACCGTGCCCGGGCCGGCCGGCACGGACACGCCACCCTGCGCCGTATTCACGTGCCAGCTCGAAATGGTT
The DNA here is from genome assembly GCF_050434225.1 of Paraburkholderia sp. GAS32. NCBI lineage: Bacteria > Pseudomonadati > Pseudomonadota > Betaproteobacteria > Burkholderiales > Burkholderiaceae > Paraburkholderia > Paraburkholderia sp. GAS32. Next base: position 20,797 of record NZ_JBNPVS010000025.1, read on the forward strand.
TGCTGGTTATACGTGTACATGTACTGCCCAAAGAACTTCACGAACTTCATGTCGTACGAGACGCCGGCTTGCGCCACGCTCTGGCTCTTCAGGCCCGGAACTCCCGACGTATTGAAGCTGCCGAGGTCGACCGGCACATTGTTGAAGTTCACGTACTGGTACACCGCGGTCGCCGCGAACGGGCCGTGGAAGTACAGCACCTGGCCGCTCCACTTCTTCGCGCTGTTCTGACCCGCCGTGTTGCCGAGCGCGTACATCGCCGTCGCGGACAGGCCGTTGAAGTTCGGCGATGAGTACGACACCGCGTTGTTCCAGCCCGAATCGCCTGTCACGCCCTGATCCGTCGAGTACGTCGGGAACGTGCCCAGCCCGAGGTACACGTGGGTCACCATCGGCGAGAACACGTACGAGTCGATGAACGGGTTGAACAGAATCGTCGACACGAACAGCGGCGTGGTCAGACGGCCTGCCGTCACCGTGCCGTACGGCGATTCGATACCGACGTATGCGTTACGCGAGAACATCGTGTCGCCCTGGAAGCGGCCGAACTGGCCGTTCTGCGCACGGAAGAAGCCTTCTAACGTGAAGATCGCCTTGTAGCCGTTGCCCAGATCCTCAGCCCCCTTCAAGCCCCAGTACGACGTCGACATGCCGCCACCGGACACCTGGACCGCCGTCTTGCCGCCCGGGAATTTCTGCGCGCCGACCCATTCGTCGACCTGACCGTAGAGTTGCACGCTCGATTGCGCAAAAGCAGACGATGCACTGGCCAGCAGGGCGGCACACGCGGTTGCCTTGAGGGTGGTCTTCAGCGCACTGCTGATGCTTGTTTTCATGGATTCTCCTGTCTTTGTCAAAAAAGGTGTAGCTGTGCGAAAGGGGAAGCTCGCGCGAATGATTGTTGTTGTCCGTTCGATCATCGAGCCAATCTGGGCGGGACCATCTTTGCGGACCATTTTTATGGACAAAAATATCGTGGGTTATTGCGGGTATAGCGATCTGATTAGTTTTGCCACTTATCGGCCTGATAAAGCGGTGGCCGTGTACGTCGTCACTGCATCGCCGCGGACTTTGCGGTTCCGCGCAAAGCGTTACTGACATTGCGCCCGACTGGGTGATAACGGTTCAAATGACATGCGGATGACGCGCCGCGGCGAAAACGATCAAATTTGACGACGGGAGACGGTTTGCTGCCGAATGTTTTCAAAAAAGTGTGGTGTCGAAACGTCACATTGACAGGGGCTTTTTTGGACGGCAGCGACGCGCAATACCACAGCAACCGGTTTGAAAGCCGGAGAAGCGGATTCGGCGAAGCATGGGAGGGAAAATCGGTGAGACGAGAGGTACGACGAGGAGCGGCGTTAGACCACATTGCGCGGGAGCAAGACTCCCATGCTGCCATTAGTTACGGTACGGCGAACCTTCCTGCTGACGCGGGTCGTCCCCTTGGCGCTGCACTGCACGCGGGGCGCCGCGCTCTTCGTTGTAGCGGGCGACATCGGCGCGAATCGAACCGGCGCGAACCGGCGCGTTGGGCGGCGGACGCGGCACCGCGCGCGATTCGGCGCTGACAGGCGTGATAGCGCCGGCGTACTGCATGCCGCCGCGGCTGTCGTTAGGATATCCGGCCGGCCCGGTGACACGATGCATGCCGGGGTTGTAGCCGCCAAAGCCGTTGGCGTAGTTGCCGGGGGCGAAGTTCGAACCGCCACGCGGCGAGTGCGCGTTGCTCTCGGCCATGTTGTTGCGAGCCGGTCTCGCATTGGCGGCGCCATAGTAATAGCCGCCGTTGCGCGCATCACCGCGCATTGCGTGACCCGTGGCGGCATGCGAATAACCGCCACCACCGCCGCCGTGCGGTACGCCAGGCACTTTTGCATAGGCGAACGAGCACAGCGCAGTGATAACCGCGCCCAACGCCCAGTGCTTCGTTCTCGACAACCCGTCCACCAAGTGACTCACATGCCCGAAGACCTGCCTGAAGCCCACCGTTCGAGCTGCGATGGACTTGTTCTGGGACCGGCACGAGCGCTGCGTATCTGTCGCGGCGCGGGGCATCCCGATGGCCTTTGAGCGTAATTTATGGGTGTCGGCAAAGGGTGTCGAGCCAAAAAGTGTTAGGCCTCGACCGCTGTTGTAACACCTTGTTACTGCGACGTTTTTCCGCGACAGTGTCCTTGCGCGAAAGCCTTGAAACAGCTTGCTCGAGCGGCCTTTGCAAGATCCGCTGAGGGTCCCTGAGTATGACGAATCCAAGCCGGTTTTTTGCCGGATTGTCAAAACGGCGGTGGACCAAACAGATACGGTCACCAATACTGGAACTGCCCGCCGGCCCGGGCGTGAGACCGCCGAGGCAACGATCTGATGCGCGACGCTCATTAATCGATTCGGTAAATGAATTTGCATATTCAATCGGTTTTCAACAACAATAGCCGTTTCCCATAGCCTGAGGCGGGCAGATTCGCGCGCCCTGCTTTCCGCATCACCGAATCGAGATTCCGCCATGGCTCGCCCGAAACTGCTTCCCGACAATTTCACCTTGTGCCTCGTGGGCACCGTGATCCTTGCCAGCCTCCTGCCGGTTCACGGGCAGGCCGCCGTCGGGTTCAACTGGGTGACGAACGTTGCGGTCGGCCTGCTGTTTTTCCTGCACGGCGCCAAGCTCTCACGCGAAGCGATCGTTGCGGGCGCGACGCACTGGCGTTTGCATCTGGTAGTGCTGCTCAGCACGTTCGCGCTGTTTCCGCTGCTCGGCCTCGCGCTTAAACCGCTCCTTTCGCCACTTGTCACGCCGGCGCTCTACGCGGGGGTCCTCTTCCTCTGCACGCTGCCGTCGACGGTTCAATCGTCGATCGCGTTCACGTCCATTGCCAAAGGCAACGTGCCGGCGGCCGTATGCAGCGCGTCGGCCTCGAGCCTGCTGGGCATCTTCATCACCCCCGCGCTCGTCAGCCTCGTCGTCACCAATCAGGCTGCGAGCGGCGGCGCCTCGCCGTGGCATACGGTGGGCAACATCGTTTTGCAACTGCTGGTGCCGTTCGTGGCCGGGCAGTTGCTGCGCCCGCTGATCGGCAAATGGATCGAGCGTAATCGCGGCGTACTGAAGTTCGTCGACCAGGGCTCGATCCTGCTGGTGGTGTACGGCGCGTTCAGCGAGGCCGTTGACGAAGGCCTGTGGCACCAGATCCCGCTGTCCGCACTTGGCGGCCTGCTGTTGATCAGCGTTGTGCTGCTCGCGCTCGCGCTGGGCGTGACGATCCTGGTTAGCAAGCGGCTCGGCTTCAACCGCGCCGACCAGATCACGATCATCTTCTGCGGTTCGAAGAAAAGCCTCGCCGCCGGCGTACCGATGGCCAAAGTGATTTTCGCCTCGCATGCGGTGGGCGCCGTGGTCTTGCCCCTGATGCTGTTCCACCAGATCCAGCTCATGGTGTGCGCCGCGCTCGCGCAGCGCTGGGGGGCTCGCGACACCAGCGGCGAAACCCGCGCGGCTCCGCGCGAGCGGCCCGCCGCCGCTGTCGCGCGACGTTGAATACGCGCGCAATGCAAACAGGACATTCATAAGCGCCCTCCCTGAGCGTCATTTGAAGAAAGCCGCCTCGTGCGGCTTTTTTGTTATTTCACGCTCAAACGCCGCCGCTGTCGCCTCAGCCGGATGGCATAGGCAAAGTCCTGGTCGTGGCACAACCGTCGCCAGCTGGCCCAAGGCCGCGACGCACCACCTCGGTGCAACGCGTCACTGAAACTTCACTTAACTCCAGGCTGAATGGGTCGATAAGACGAAGGTCGATCGCTACGCCTAACTGCCATGCAACCTCGTTCGCCCTCCCGATCCGCTACGCCGCGTATCGAGGAGTTGATCGCCCGGCGTGACTTGTCCGCCGTATTCCAGCCGATCATCGATTTCGACGACGGCGCGATCCTCGGCTACGAAGGTCTGATCCGTGGCCCCGCCGGCACACCGCTCGAAACGCCGTTCGCCCTGTTTTCGCAAGCGCTCGCCGAGGGCTGCGCGCTTGAACTCGAGCAGGCCGCCGCGCGCACCTGCATCAACGCGTTCGCGAAGCTCGATTTCGACGGCAAGCTGTTTCTCAATTTCAGCGCGGGAGCAATCCGTCAGTTGGCCGACGCGCACGACGACACGCTCGCGCTGCTGCGTCGTCGCGGTGTCGATCCGCAACGGATCGTGATCGAGTTGACCGAGCAAAGCACGATTCTGGATGTCGCCAGCTTCCTGCCGGTGATTTCGACGTTGCGCACGGCCGGCGCGCAGTTCGCGCTCGACGATTACGGCACCGCGAACGCCAGCATGAATCTTTGGGTGCGCCTGCAACCGGACGTCGTGAAGATCGACCGCTTCTTCATCCACGGCATCTCCAGCGACTCGCTGAAATTCGAAGCCGTGCGCGCGATGCAGCACTTCGCCAACGCAAGCGGCGCGCGGCTGGTGGCCGAAGGCATCGAAGACGAAGCAGATCTGATCGTGGTGCGCGACATGGGGATCGGCTGCGGGCAGGGGTTTTTCTTCGGCCGGCCGCATGCCCAGCCGGCCAGTAGCGTCACCGACGACGCCCGCGACGCACTGCGCGCCGGTCACATCGCCGTATTCCCGGAGACCACGCGCACAGCGAGCAGCGCGTCGCCGTCGGGCGGCATGGCATCGGCGAAGATGATGGTGCATGCGCCCGCGCTGCCGCGCCACGCGACCAACAACGACGTGCTCGAACTGTTCAACCGCCTGCCCGATCTGCATGCGGTAGCGGTGGTCGAACACGACGAGCCGGTTGCGCTCATCAACCGCCGCAGCTTTATGGACCGCTACGCGCTGCCTTACCACCGCGAGCTGTTCGGCAAGCGGCCATGCCTGCAGTTTGCGAACGCGTCGCCGGTGATCATCGAGCAATCGATGACCGTCGAACAGATGGCCAAACTTCTTGCAAGCGACGATCAGCGTTATCTCGCCGACGGCTTCGTCATCACCGACAACCACGGCAAATACGCCGGTCTCGGCACCGGCGAGAAGCTGGTGCGCGCGGTGACCGAGGTGCGCATCGAAGCCGCGCGCTATGCGAACCCACTGACCTTCTTACCGGGCAACATCCCGATCAGCTCGCACATCGCCCGCCTGTTGGGCAACGACGCGGGCTTCTACGCGTGCTACGTCGACCTGAACCACTTCAAGCCCTTCAACGATCAGTACGGCTACTGGCAAGGTGACGAGGTGTTGAAATTCGCTGCCGCCGTACTCGCCGACGTCTGCGACCCGACCCGCGATTTCCTGGGTCACGTCGGCGGCGACGACTTTCTGATCCTGTTCCAGAGCGAGGACTGGCAGGAGCGCGTACTGCGCGCGATTCACCTGTTCAACGAAGGCGCGCAGCGCTTCTACGCGCCCACCGACCGGCTGGCCGGCGGCATCCACGGTGAAGACCGGCGCGGCAATCCGACCTTCTTCAGCTTCGTGACGATGGCCATCGGCTGCGTGCGCGTCGAGTCGGACGGCGGGCCGTCGTTTTACAGCAGCGAGGAAATCGCGTCCGTCGCGGCGCTGGCGAAGCGGCGCGCGAAGCACGAGACGAGCGGCTTCGTGCTGATCGACGCGGATGAGAGCGTGGTGCTGTTACGCGGACAGGCCGACATGGCGGCGATGGCCGTCGACTGAGTGCGCTGGCGCGCCCACGCCAAAGCCAAGCCACGCCCACGCCCACGCCCACGCCCACGCCTTGTTTAGTTTATTTTACTAAACAACATAAATCAGGCCAGCAGCACTGTCTACGGGTATTTCCGGGTACGGATCACACGTTCACGAGGCTGTTTTAGCCACGTTTTACTATACAATCGGCCGAACCCAAACACCGTGCGGCCGCCCCACTTGCGGCCGCTTCATTCGATGGCCACAACCATCCGCGACGTCGCCCGCGCGGCCAGCGTGTCGATCGGCACCGTCTCACGCGCATTGAAGAATCAGCCCGGCCTTTCCGAGGCCACCCGCGAACGCGTGGTCGAAGCGGCGCGGCAGCTCGGCTATGACGCCGCCCAGTTGCGGCCGCGCATCCGCCGTCTCACCTTTCTGTTGCACCGTCAGCACAACAATTTCGCCGTCAGCCCGTTCTTTTCGCACGTGCTGCATGGCGTGGAAGACGCGTGCCGCGAACGCGGCATCGTGCCTTCCGTGCTGACCGCCGGTCCGACCGAAGACGTGATCCAGCAGATGCGTCTGCATGCGCCGGACGCGGTAGCGATCGCCGGTTTCGTGGAGCCCGAAACGCTGACCACACTGGTGGCGATGCAACGCCCGCTCGTGTTGATCGACCTGTGGGCGCCCGGCCTGCGCTCGGTGAACCTCGACAACGCCGCGGGCGCCACGCTCGCCATGCGGCATCTGTTCGAACAGCAGCGCAAGCGCGTCGCGTTCATCGGCGGCTCGCTCGCGCACTTCAGCATCGCCCAGCGCGCGCTCGGTTACAGGCGCGCGTTTTTCGAAGCGGGCTTGTTGTTCGACCCATCGCTGGAACTCACGATCGACGCAGGCCTCGATCCCGACACCGGCGCTGCACGCGCGATGCACCAGTTGCTCGACGCACCCGGCCCGCGGCCCGACGCCGTATTCGCCTACAACGACGCCGCAGCGCTCGCCGCGCTGCGTGCGTGCCTCGCGCGCGGCATCCGCGTGCCCGAGGATATTGCCATCATCGGCTTCGACGACATTCCCGCCGCCGCGCATGCCACGCCGCCCTTGTCGACCATTTCGGTCGACAAGGAAGCGCTCGGCCGGCGCGGCGTCGAGTTGCTGCTTGAAGATACACCCGCTGAACTCGAAGTCCGCTTGCCCGTCCATCTCATTGCCCGTGCCAGTACTTTGGTAAAAACGCCATGACGCAATCCGATCCGCTTCACCCCGCCAACGGCGCCGCCGCGGCGCCGCCCGTCGACAGCTTTCGCAGCCGCGATTTTCTGATCGCTCATGTGCAGGACACGCTGCACTTTTACGCGCCGAACGTGCTCGATCCGAGCGGCGGCTTCTTCCATTTCTTCCGCGACGACGGCTCCGTCTACGACAAGACCACGCGGCATCTGGTGAGCACGTGCCGCTACATCTACAACTACGCGATGGCCTATCGTCAGTTCGGCGACCCACAGCATCTCGAGTACGCGCGCCACGGTTTGCGCTTCCTGCGCGAAGCGCATTGGGACGCCGAACACGAAGGCTACGACTGGGAGCTCGAATGGCGCGACGGCAAGAAACACACGCTCGACGCAACGCGCCACTGCTACGGCCTCGCATTCGTGCTGCTCGCGTATTCGCATGCGGCGATGGCCGGCATCGAGGAAGCCAGGCCGATGATCGGCGCGACCTTCGAGTTGATGGAACACCGCTTCTGGGACGCCGCCGCCGGCCTCTATGCTGACGAGGCGACACCCGACTGGCGCGTCAGTTCGTACCGCGGCCAGAACGCGAACATGCACACCACCGAGGCGCTGCTGACCGCCCACGAGGCAACCGGGCACCTGGTCTATCTCGATCGTGCGGAACGGGTGGCGTCGAACATCACGCTGCGCCAGGCGAAGCTGTCGCAAGGACTCGTGTGGGAGCACTTTCACGCGGACTGGTCGGTCGACTGGCATTACAACGAGGAAGACAGCTCGAACATCTTCCGTCCGTGGGGCTTCCAGCCTGGGCACCAGACCGAGTGGGCCAAGCTGCTGCTGATTCTCGAGCGCTATCGTCCGTTGCCGTGGCTGCTGCCGCGCGCGATTGAGCTATTCGACGCCGCGATGACCCACGCCTGGGACGAAGACCACGGTGGCCTCTATTACGGCTTCGGCCCGGACGGCACCGTGTGCGACCACGACAAGTATTTCTGGGTCCAGGCAGAGACCTTCGCGACCGCGGCGCTGCTCGCCAAGCGCACCGGCAACGAGCGTTTCTGGGACTGGTACGACGAGATCTGGCGCTATAGCTGGGCGCATTTCGTCGATCACAAGTATGGCGCGTGGTACCGCATCCTCACGTGCGACAACCGTAAGTACAGCGACGAAAAGAGTCCCGCCGGCAAGACCGACTATCACACGATGGGCGCGTGCTACGAGGTGCTGGCGCACGCACTGCCTGACGGCGCGGCCGCTGCGTCCGAATCCGCGGAGTAAGCAAAATGAGCAACTTGAGCGCAAACACCGAATTCCCCTTCTTCGTCTCGGCCGGCGACATCCTCACCGATCTCGTGCGGACCGGCGCCTCGCAATGGCTCTCGCGTCCTGGCGGCGCCGGCTGGAACGTCGCGCGCTGCGTGGCGCGGCTCGGTTTGCCGACGGCGTGTGCCGGCTCACTGGGCGTCGATAACTTCTCCGACGAACTGTGGAACGCAAGCGTCGCCGCAGGGCTCGACATGCGCTTCATGCAGCGCGTGGAGCGCCCACCTCTGCTGGCGATCGTTCATCAAACGCATCCGCCGGCATACTTTTTCATGGGTGAAAACGGCGCCGATCTGGCGTTCGATCCGACGCGCCTGCCGGCTGGCTGGATCGGGCAGGTGAAGTGGGCGCATTTTGGCTGCATCAGCCTGGTGCGTCAGCCGCTTGGCGACACGCTTGCCGCGCTGGCCGCCGAGTTGCGCTCGCGCGGCGTGAAGATCAGTTTCGATCCGAATTACCGCAATCTGATGGAGCATGGCTACGAGCCCACATTGCGGAAGATGGCCGCGCTGGCTGATCTGATCAAGGTGTCGGACGAAGATTTGCGCATGCTGTTCAAGACGGACGACGAGGCCGGCGCACTTGCGCAGTTGCGGGCGATGAATCCCGCCGCCACCGTGCTGGTCACGCGTGGACCGGAGACGTCCATGTTGATCGACGGCGCGATGGTTGTAGAGGCCCGGCCACCACGAGTGGAAGTTATCGATACGGTTGGAGCGGGGGATGCCTCGATTGGCGGTCTGCTGTTCAGCTTGATGACCGCACCGCAGCGAGCGTGGCCGGAGCACCTGGCCTTTTCTCTGGCCGCCGGCGCCGCGGCGTGCCGCCATGCTGGCGCGCATGCACCTTCTTTGGATGAGGTTGTGGCGCTGCTGTAGTTTTTTTGCCTTGTGCGGCGCGTATTGTTGTCGACATCGGTTGCCAACAATACGCGCCGCGTAGCCGAAAAACCGAACCCCGGTCATCGTGCTAGGATGAAAAAACCCAACCCTTTGGAAGAAGGAGCGTCGCCATGGATGACATCACCTACACCAAAGGTATCTACACGGCCACCGCCTCGATAAGAGAAGTGCAAAGCGACACGTGGCAGGGCATCGTTACGCTTTCCCGCGACGAGGGCGAAGCAAGCACCGACCAGGAGACCACGGTCTACGAAGTCGAAGCCACTTCGTCCACGCCCGAGGAAGCCCTCGAGGAAGCCAAGGCGCTCGCGCACCGCATCCTCGGGGAAATCGAACTCTAGGCAACCCGGCGCTGCGTCCATCGCACAGCGCCGCTTCTAAATCAACCGGCTGGAGGCGATCATGGCTGAACAGCTCTTCCTCTACGGCGTGTACTCGATTCACGTCCGCCCTCTCGAACTCAACGGCGCACGCTGGGACGCGGAATACGAAATCCGGCATCGCGAGAAAGCCGTCAAGCCGTGGACCACCGTCGGCGGCGACAACGGCTACGCGGATGAAGCCGAAGCTATCGCAGCAGCGCACCAGCAAGGCGTCGACGACATCGAACACGGCGCCGGCATTCCAAAACCGAGGGCGTTTCCGTAGACCTTCAGCGGGCGCATTGGTAGAGGCGTGTGCGTCAAGCGAGCGGAATCGCCGCATCTCCCGCACGCTCGCCCAAAGTACCGCAGGCGGGTGTTGGAAGCGCCGCCTCGGCGCCCGTGCAACACGCCGTCGATGTGCTACCTCGACGTCTGTGCAACCTGCCGTTGAGGCACGCTCTCCAACGTCCCTTGAGCGCGCCGACAATCCCCCTCCGCGCGCTAACCGGCGTGCTACGCTTTACGCGTTCTTCCTCTCCACGGGCACGCGATGGCGACCGAATCACCAGACCATCTTTCCAGCATCGGCGACGACGAAACGCGTGCGCAGAAACCTCGTACGCGCGGCAGCCGGGAATTGCGCCTGGATGATCGCGTCGTTATCGCGCACGGCATGCCGACGCCGCTCTGGCAGGATCTCTATCACCGCGCACTCATGGTCCGCTGGCCGACGTTTTTCGTCTCGCTCGGGGTCTTGTTCCTGCTGCTCAACACCGTGTTTGCCGCGCTCTACATGCTCGGCAACGCACCGATCGCCAATCAGTTTCCGGCAGGCTTCAGCGGCGCGTTTTTCTTCAGCGTCGAAACGCTCGCGACGGTCGGCTACGGCGACATGCACCCGCAAACGGTTTACGCCCACTGGATCGCAACACTGGAGATCTTTGTCGGCATGTCCAGCATCGCGTTGGCGACCGGGCTGATCTTCGCGCGCTTCTCACGTCCGCACGCCAAGATCATGTTCGCCCGCTACGCGGTCGTATGGCCGTACGAGGGCCGCATGACGCTGATGGTGCGTGCCGCCAACGCGCGTCAAAACGTGATCGCCGAAGCGCGGGCGAAACTCCGCCTCATGCGACTGGAAACCTCCACCGAAGGTTATACGCTGCGCAAGCTCTACGACTTGACGTTGGTGCGCGACCAGCATCCCGTGTTCAAACTGGGCTGGGTCATGATGCACGTCATCGACGAAAGCAGTCCGCTATTTGGCGAGACCGCCGAAACGCTCAAGGGCCATGATGCGTCGCTGTGGCTCACGCTCGAAGGGGTCGACGAATCGACCTCGCAGACCATGCAGGCGCGCCATATGTGGCGTTGTGAGCAGATCCGCTGGCAACACCGTTTCGCCGACATCATGCGTGACGAGGGCGGCGTGAGTCACATCGATTACTCGCATTTCGACGAGGTCGTGCCGCTCGATTCAGCACCTGTCTCCGCGCCTATGGCGAAGGCGCCCGCGCCGTAAAAACAGGACTGAAACGCACCAGGGCATACCCGAACCCGTCCATCGCGCAGCAGATCCATCTCAAAACTTCATTAAAACGCGCGCCCCGTCGCGCTGTTTCGTTGAACGCCTCGCCAAGTAGAAAAAATTCACTCCAATTGGCGCTAAAAAATAGAGTCTCTTTCGCCGCGTCGCCTTTTGTGGCCCCCACCCCACGGCACGCGGATGCAAAACATTGGAGACTCACCCATGACCGCTCGCCTGCCCATCGACGGCACGCCCGCTCTCGCCGACTACAAGCTGTCCGATAACCTCACCGCCACGCGCGGCCGGATCTTCTTGACCGGCACGCAGGCGCTGGTGCGACTTGCGCTGATGCAGCGCGCCGCAGACCGCGCGCATGGCATGAACACCGCCGGCTTCATCAGCGGCTATCGTGGCTCGCCGCTCGGCATGGTCGACCAGCAGTTGTGGAAAGCGAAGAAACTGCTCACGGCGAGTGATATTCGCTTTTTGCCGGCGATCAACGAAGAACTGGGCGGCACCGCGGTGCTCGGTACGCAGCGGGTGGAATCGGACCCGGAACGCACCGTCGAAGGCGTGTTCGCGATGTGGTACGGCAAAGGCCCCGGCGTGGATCGCGCGGGCGATGCGCTGAAGCACGGCAACGCGTACGGCTCGTCGCCGCACGGCGGCGTGCTGGTGGTGGCGGGCGATGATCACGGCTGCGTATCGTCGTCGATGCCGCATCAGAGCGACTTCGCGTTGATGGCATGGCATATGCCGGTGGTGAATCCGTCGAACATTGCCGACATGCTCGAGTTCGGCCTGTACGGCTGGGCGCTGTCGCGTTTCTCGGGTGCGTGGGTCGGCTACAAGGCGATCTCGGAAACGGTCGAATCCGGTTCGACGGTGGACCTCGATGCGTTGCAAACCGAATGGACGGTTCCGCAGGATTTCGAAGCGCCCAGCGGCGGCTTGCATAACCGTTGGCCCGATCTGCCGAGTCTCACGATCGAAGCGCGGATGCACGCGAAGCTCGACGCGGTCCGTCATTTCGCGCGCACCAACAGCATCGACAAATGGATCGCGCCAAGTCCGCATGCGAATGTGGGTATCGTCACGTGCGGAAAGGCACATCTGGACTTGATGGAAACGCTGCGTCGGCTCGATCTGACGGTCGCCGATCTGGAAGCGGCCGGCGTGCGGATCTACAAGGTCGGCTTGTCGTTCCCGCTGGAAGTGACGCGCATCGACGCGTTCGTGTCCGGTTTGTCCGAAGTGCTGGTGATCGAGGAGAAAGGCCCGGTCATCGAGCAGCAGATCAAAGACTATCTGTACAACCGCACGCAAGGCACGCGGCCGATCGTGATCGGCAAGAACGCCGAAGACGGCACGCTGCTGCTGTCGTCGCTAGGTGAATTGCGGCCGTCGCGCATTCTGCCGGTGTTCGCGAACTGGCTCGCGAAGCACAAGCCGGCGCTCGATCGTCGCGAGCGCGTGGTCGATCTGGTGGCGCCGCAAATCCTTTCGAATGCGGCGGATAGCGTGAAACGTACGCCGTATTTCTGCTCGGGCTGCCCGCACAACACGTCGACCAAAGTGCCTGAAGGTTCGATCGCGCATGCGGGGATCGGCTGTCACTTCATGGCGTCGTGGATGGAGCGCGACACTACCGGTTTGATTCAGATGGGCGGCGAAGGGGTCGATTGGGCCTCGCATTCGATGTTCACGAAAACGCGCCACGTATTCCAGAATCTCGGCGACGGCACCTACTTTCACTCCGGCATTCTCGCGATCCGCCAGGCGGTGGCCGCGAACACCACCATCACCTACAAGATCCTCTATAACGATGCCGTCGCGATGACGGGCGGCCAGCCGGTCGATGGCAGCATCTCGGTGCCGCAGATCGCGCGTCAGGTGGAAGCCGAAGGCGTGTCGCGTTTCGTCGTGGTCAGCGACGAGCCGGAGAAATACGACGGCCATCATGACCTCTTCCCAAAAGGCACGACGTTCCACCATCGCAGCGAAATGGACACGGTGCAGCGCGCGTTGCGCGATATCGACGGCGTGACCGTGCTGATCTATGACCAGACCTGTGCGGCTGAAAAACGGCGTCGCAGGAAAAAAGGTGAGTTTCCCGATCCGGACAAGCGTCTCTTCATCAACGAGGAAGTTTGCGAAGGCTGCGGCGATTGCGGCGTGCAATCGAATTGCTTGTCGGTCGAGCCGCTTGAGACAGCGTTGGGGCGTAAGCGCCGCATCGATCAATCGTCGTGCAATAAAGACTATTCCTGCGTGAACGGATTCTGCCCGAGCTTCGTCACGGTGGAAGGTGGCAAGCTGAAGAAAGCCGCGGGCGCCGCGTTCGATCCGGCCGCGCTCGCTGAACGCGTCGACGCCTTGCCGATTCCCGCGACGCATCTCGATGCCGCGCCTTACGACATTCTGGTGACCGGTGTTGGCGGCACGGGTGTCGTGACGGTCGGTGCGTTGATCAGCATGGCCGCGCATCTGGAAGGCAAGAGCGCGTCGGTGCTCGACTTCATGGGCTTCGCGCAAAAGGGCGGCTCGGTGCTGTCGTTCGTGCGCTTCGCGGCGCGCGACGAGTGGCTCAATCAGGTGCGTATCGACACGCAACAGGCCGACGTGCTGCTCGCCTGCGATATGGTGGTGGGCGCGAGCGCCGATGCCTTGCAAACGGTTCGTCACGGCCGCACGCGCATCGTCGTCAACACGCATGCGATTCCGAACGCGACCTTTGTGCAGAACCCGGACGCGACGCTGCATGCCGACGCGTTGATCGACAAGATGCGCCACGCGGCCGGCGACGATCGCATGTCGACGTGCGACGCCCAGGCGCTCGCCACGCGTTTTCTCGGCGACACCATCGGCGCGAACATTCTGATGCTCGGTTATGCCTGGCAACTTGGCCTCGTGCCGGTGTCATTCGCCGCGATGATGCGCGCGATCGAATTGAACAACGTCGCGGTGCAGATGAATCAACTGGCGTTTTCGATCGGACGTGTTGCCGCGGAAGATCCCGCTGCGCTCGAATCGCTGTGGCAAGCCCGGCATCTGGCGAAGCAGACGGTGCGCGTCGATACGCTCGACGAACTGATCGCGCATCGCGAGGGTCGTCTCCAAACGTACGGTGGCGCGAGTTATGTGAAGCGTTATCGCGCGCTGGTCGATGCGGCACGCCGTGCCGAAACTACGGTCGATGCAAAGAGCGAGCGCATCACGCGTGCCGTGGCGACGACGTTCTATCGTCTGCTCGCCGTGAAAGACGAATACGAAGTGGCGCGCCTGCATACGGATGCGGCCTTCCGCGAAGCACTGGAAGCGCAATTCGAAGGTGTCGCGGGCAAGGACTTCGGCATCAAGTTCAACCTCGCGCCGCCGACGCTCACGCGTCCTCAACCGGGGGTGAATCCGACCAAGAAGACCTTCGGTCAATGGATGTGGCCGGTGCTAGGCGTAATGGCGAAATTTAGCGGCTTGCGTGGCACGATGCTCGATCCGTTCGGCCGCACGCTGGAACGCAAGATGGAGCGCGAACTCGCCGGCGATTACGAAATCACGTTGCAACGCGCGTTCGCGAAGCTCAACGCCAACAATCTGGAAGACGTCGCGAAGCTGGCCGATCTGCATGCGCGTGTACGCGGTTATGGTCACGTGAAGCTGGCGAATCTGGCGGGCGTGAAGCGCGGCGAACGCGATCTCGCGGCGCGTTTGCAGATCGAAGCAGCGACCAGCGCATCGGTGAAGAAGTCGCTGGAAGAGATGAAGGGCGCCGGGCAGTTGCGCGGGATTCCGGTGGTCGTCGCGAAGTAATTCTTTCGCTCAGTGCGTAGATGAAAAATGCCGCTTCGGGTTGAACCTCGAAGCGGCGTTTTTTTGCCTGGTGGATTTGCACCGCGTTGTGCCCAATAGCGCTGATTATCTTCCTGACGAATCAGCCACGCTTTGTGTCCAGTAGCGCCCTCACCTGCGCGACTTTCGCCGCATCGACGGGCGCAAGACCGTTGCCGCCAACGCGCACACCCGAACCGAAGTGAACCGCTTGAACTTGCGTCGCGCTCACGAAGCCGCCCACTGCATCGATGGTCAAACCGGCGCCCGCCAGCACCGTGCAATGTGAGCCGGCCGCTTGCCGTACCAGCTCACTCACGATCGACTCTGCCTGCAGCACGGAAGGTTTGCCGCCCGAGGTCAGCACATTCGTCACGGCGTCGAAACCGAGCAGCACGTCGAGCGCTTTCTGCAGATCACGCGTTTCGTCGAACGCACGATGGAAGGTGATAGCCAAGCCATCCGCCGCATCGATCGCACGTGCGAGGCCTTCGCGGTCGATCTCGCCATCCGCCGTCAGCATGCCGATCACCACGCCGTTCGCGCCCGCCGCCTTGACTGCACGCACGTCGCGCAGCATCACGGCGTAGTCGTCAGTGTCGTACACGAACGAGCGGCTATGCGGTCGCACGATCACGTTGACGGGTACGGCGCTCGCGGCAACCACCGCCTCGATCAACCCAAGGCTCGGCGTCAAACCACCCTCGCCCATCGCGGTGACAAGTTCGAGACGGTTCGCACCGGCCTGCACGGCAAGCCGGGCGTCGGCAACGGTCGTGGCGATAACTTCGAGTAGGACTGACATAAGCGCGGCTGTGGGTCGTTAAAAACGACATGATCTCAGAACCGCCGCGCGCCCCGCCAATCTGGGCCATGTGGGACGCCGCTCACCCTCCGGAGCGAAGCATCCGAACCGTTATTCTTCGACCCAATCGATATCGCCGCACAGCACGCACGTCTGATCACCCACGCGCGTCGCCACCGACAGCGTCACACACGGCAGCGCCTCGTTGATCGACAGATACGGACGCGTCACATGCACGCGTTCCGGCGCGTTGATCGCCGCACGGAAATACGGACGACGCAGCCAGTTCGCCCCTTGCGCGTCGGCAAGCGGCAAAAAGCGCGTCTCATGCGCCGCGCGATCGGCGCGCAACACGACGTTGCGGCCCGCCTGCTTGCCCTTCGCATCGAGCAGGAAACAGCGCGCGGCATGGTCGAGCGCGAGGAAATTCCAGCACACTTCCTCGAGCGGTTCACCGGCGGCGAGCCGTTCCGCAGCGCGTTCGAACGCCCGCAGGTACGGTGTAAGCCGGCTCGCATTGCGGCGCTCACGCGCTTCGGCCTGGTCACGATAGCGGTCGGTGACTTCGCTGATGCAAGTCGTGGCGTGCGCCGCGTCGGCCGCCCCTGGATTCGGCCGGCCGAAGAAAAACCCCTGTACGAAGTCCGCATCGCAGGCGAGCGCCATCTGCGCTTCGTGTTCCGTTTCTACACCTTCGATCAGCACGAGCTTGCCCGCTTCGTGCAGCAGCGCCACCAGCCCCGGCAGGATCGTCGCCATATCCGCACGATGCGCGGCGTGCGACAGCATGATGCGGTCGAGCTTCACGATGTCGGGATTCAACTGCCAGATCCGTTCGACGTTGGAATGGCCCGCGCCGAAATCGTCGAGCGCAATCAGGAAACCACGCTCGCGGAATTGGCGCACGGCGTCGGCGAGACGTTCGAGATCTTCGGCGCGTTGTTCGAGCACCTCAAGCACGATCCGCCGGGGCGACAGATCGAGTCGCTTGAGGTTGGCCAGCAAGGCGGCGGCGAGATACGGGTCGGTGAGCGCGCCGGGATGGACGTTCAGGAACAGCCATTCGCGCTCGGCGCCAAGTACCTTGAAGTTCTCCAGATGCAGGGTCTGGGCGAGCCGGTCGACTTGCAGCACGTCGCCCAGACGCGCCGCCTCGCCGAATACGTCAAGCGGCGACACAGGCCGGTCGAGCGCATCGTGCGCGCGCAGCAGCCCCTCGTAGCCCACTGCCCGCATATGCGACAGGCTGAAAATGGGTTGAAACACGCTGGTCAACGTCAGCTCGCCGTGCTGCACCGAAAAACGTTCGAGCCCCGACGTCACCTCGACATCGAAGCCATGCGGCGCGCTGGCCGTCCTTTCCTGTTGCGCAATCGTCATGCAATCCTCTCACGCGAGAGCCGGGCCGGTCCGAACGCGGAAGCGAACAACCTCGGCACCGTTTCTCAAAATGTGCGTCATCGATATTCCTTAAGCAAGCTCCATGCGCACGCTGGCGCACATTCGAATGAAATTTGCATGAAAGATTGCACCGATGAACGAGCCGATGCGCCGCGCGGGGGCGCAGCGCGCACCGTTAAGGTGCATTACCTTACCTGGACGCTTGCCGACCGGGCTCGCGGGACCTTGTCGGGTTAACAATGGTGTGCTGCAGCGTCGGGCTAAACTTCGGCCTTGTGCCTCACGCACGCCTCGCGATCGATACGCGGCGGCATCGTCGACGATCGCAGAGGAAGCACCGCTATATCTCCAGAAATAGACCGATGGATATTGTCTTTACCGTACTGATTCTTTTGCTCGCCGTCGCAGCATCCGGCATCGTGACGCGGATGCTGCGGGTCGCCTTGCCGCTGCCGCTGGTCCAGATCGCGATCGGCGCCTTGCTCGCATGGCCGAGGCTCGGGCTGCACGTCACCTTCGATCCGGAAATTTTCATGATGCTGTTCATTCCGCCGCTGCTGTTCGCGGATGGATGGCGAATCCCGAAGCGCGAATTGTTCATGGCGCGCCGCTCCATCCTGATGCTCGCGCTCGGCCTGGTTTTCATGACGGTGCTGGCAGTCGGCTACTTCATCCATGCGCTGGTGCCGTCGATCTCGCTACCGGTCGCGTTCGCGCTTGCCGCGGTGCTGTCGCCGACCGATGCGGTGGCGCTGACCGGTATCGCCGGCAAGGGCAAGATTCCTGGGCGGTTGATGCATATCCTCGAAGGTGAGGCGTTGATGAACGACGCGTCGGGCCTTGTCGCGCTGAAGTTCGCGATTGCCGCGGCGCTGACGGGAGTGTTTTCGCTGCGCGACGCGTCGATCAGCTTCGTGATCATCGCGGTGGGCGGTCTCGCGACGGGCGCGGCGGTGAGCTGGCTGTTCAGCTTTGTGTCCGCACATTTTCTGAGTCTTAACGAAGAAGGCGATCCGGCACCCGGTGTGGTGATGACGCTGCTGATTCCGTTCGCCGCGTATCTGATCGCCGAGCGCTTCGAGTTCTCGGGCATTCTTTCCGCGGTCTCGGCCGGCATGATGATGAACTACGCGAACATCGCGAACGCCGGGCCGGTGTCGTCGCGCGTGCGCGGGAACAGCACGTGGACGATGATCGAATTCGTCTTCAACGGCATGGTGTTCATTCTGTTGGGGCTGCAGTTTCCGCACATTCTCGGCCGCGCGCTGCTCGACGCGCACGAGACCAGCGATGTGGAGGTGTGGCGCTTGATCGGCTACATCGCCGCGGTGGCGGCGGCGCTCTACGCACTGCGCTTCGTGTGGGTGTGGTTGCTGCGCTGGTTCGCGAGCCGCGGCGCGGCGAAGCACGGCATGGCGAGTGCCGTGCCGGGGTTGCGCACGGTAACCGTGACGACGGTGGCCGGCGTGCGTGGCGCGGTGACGCTGGCGGGCGTGTTGTCGTTGCCCGAGGTCTTGCCGGGTGGTACGCCGTTGCCGGGGCGGGACCTGGCGATTTTCATTGCCTCGGGCGTGATTCTGCTGTCGCTGCTGGTGGCCGTCGTGGCGTTGCCGCTGTTGTTGAGCGGCTGGCGGCGGGGTAAGGATCCGCATGCGGCGGAGGAGGCGATGGCGCGCACGATGGCGGCGCAAGCCGCGATTCGCGCAGTTGACGAAGTGCACGAAAGAGACTGCGCGGATCTGGATGAGTCGGCATCGGCATACGCGGCGGATGTCACCGCGCGAGTCATGGACATTTATCGACGACGGCTCGCCACATTGGAAGAAGAACAGGAGCCGCGTGAACTGGCGCGCCGTGCCGATGCGCTGGAATTCCGGATGAAGTTGGCGGCGATGCGAGCCGAGCGGAAGGTGCTGCTTGCGCTGCGCAATAGTCAGGAAATCAATGACGAGACTTTGAACAAGCTCATGCGCGAGGTGGATCTATCGGAGACGGCGCTGACCGTGCGGAAGCGATAGAGGTAGCAGTCAGCGTTACGACGCGGCGATGGCCTTTCTCTTGATCGCTTGATCTCTCAATCACAAGAGAAAAGGCCGTCGCCCAGGTCAATCAGGCCACCGGTCCCTGCGCCGGCTTCCTTCTCAGAAGCGCGTACAAAATGATCGCGCCGAAGGTCGCGGTACCGATCCCGCCGAGCCCGAACCCACCGAGCTTCAACGAAAAATCCCCAGCGCCAAGCACGAGCGTTACCGCCGCCACGATCAGATTCCGGTTGTCGGAGAAATCGACTTTATTCACGACCCAGATGCGCGCGCCAGTTACCGCGATCAGGCCGAACACAACAATCGACACGCCCCCCAGCACCGGCCCCGGAATGGTCTGAATCACCGCACCGAACTTCGGCGAAAAGCCCAAGACCAGCGCAATCACCGCGGCAATCACAAACACCAGCGTCGAATAGATTTTGGTCACGGCCATCACGCCGATGTTCTCGGCATACGTCGTCACCCCCGTGCCGCCGGCAAAGCCAGACAGAATCGTCGCGAGTCCGTCGCCGATAAATGCACGGCCGACATAACCGTCGAGGTTCTGACCGGTCATCGCGCTCACCGCCTTGATGTGCCCAAGATTCTCAGCAACAAGAATCACCGCAATCGGCGCAAGCAAGGTCATCGCCTGCATGTTGAAAACCGGCGCGGTGAACTGCGGCATACCGAACCATGCAGCGTTCGCCACAATCGCAAAGTCGATCGGCTTGCCCATGCCGAGACCATTCGTGACGATCGCGTAAATCACGTACGCCATCAGCAAACCGACCAGAATCAGCAAACGCTGCAGCATGCCGCGCGCAAACACCGCGACCGCGCCGACGCACAGCACCGTCACCAGCGCCATCCACGAGTCGAAGTTGCTCCCGCTCACGCCATGCACCGCGATCGGCGCGAGATTCAAGCCGATCACGCAGACAATCGCGCCCGTCACCACCGGCGGCATCAGCGTTTCAATCCATCGGGTGCCGACCGCCGACACGATCAGGCCAATGATCGCGTACACCACCCCGCACGCGATGATCCCGCCCAACGCCACCGGAATGTTCATGTTCGGACCGTGGCCGCCATACCCCGTCACCGCGATCACCAGGCCGATGAATGAGAAACTCGAACCGAGATAGCTCGGTACGCGCCCACCCACAAGGACGAAGAACAACAACGTGCCGATCCCCGACATGAAGATGCACAGGTTCGGATCGAAGCCCATCAGCAACGGCGCAAGCACGGTGGACCCGAACATCGCGACAACGTGCTGAATACCCATTGCAAACATCTGCGGCCACGCGAGACGCTCGTCGGTGCCGACAATGCGACCCTCGGCAGCGTTCGGCTGGGCGCGCCAGCGTGGGAAATAGGAATCGGCCATGGCGGGGGTTCTCCTCTGTCGGCGTTGTAGTGGACGGCGCCGCGAAACCGCGCCATCTGGGAATTACGCGCGAGTGTACGGAGAGGCACCAGGCCTGGCAAGGGCGGCAAAAAGCGCGCAATGAGCGCTACGCGCGCCGCGCGTCCAGCGAGAACACCGTCACCGCCGCTTGCAACTGCCTGGCCTGATCCGCCATCGACGCCGCCGCGGCCGCCGCCTGCTCGACCAGCGCCGCGTTTTGCTGGGTCACGTCGTCCATCTGCGCGACCGCGCGGTTCACTTCCTCGATGCCGGTGCTCTGCTCCTGCGACGCCGACGAAATCTCACCCATGATGTCGGTCACACGCTTCACCGCATGCGTGACTTCCGCCATCGTCTGACCGGCCCGCTCGGCCAGTTCGGCACCGCTGCCCACACGCGCCGTCGAGCTCTCGATCAGTTCCTTGATCTCCTTGGCGGACACCGCGCTGCGCTGCGCGAGTGAACGCACTTCGCCTGCCACCACCGCGAAGCCGCGGCCCTGCTCACCGGCTCGCGCCGCTTCTACAGCGGCGTTCAGCGCGAGAATGTTGGTCTGGAACGCGATCCCTTCGATCACCGCTATGATGTCCGTCATGCGCTTCGAGCCGGCCGCCAACTGGCGCATCGTTTCGACCACATCGCCGACCAGGCCGCTGCCGCGCGCCGCCACTTCCGACGCGCCATGCGCGACACCACCCGCCTGCTGCGCGTTCTCGGCATTCATCGTCACCGTCGACGTCAATTCCTCCATGCTCGACGCGGTTTCCTGCAATGCGGCAGCCTGCTCTTCCGTGCGTTGCGACAGATCAGTGTTGCCCTGCGCGATCTCGCCCGAGGCCATCAGGATCGATTCGCTCGACTCGCTGATGCCCGAGACAATGCCCGCCAGCCGCTCACGCATATTGCTCAGCGCAAACAACATGCTGTGGGTATCGCCCGCACGGGTGTCGACGCGCACGCTCAGGTCGCCATCGGCGATGCGGTTGGCGATGTGCATCGCGTAATCGGGTTCGCCGCCGAGCTGACGCGCAAGGCGTCGTGCAATCACCGTTGCGAGCAAGGTGCCCACCGCGATCGCGCCCAGCACCAGCGCGAGCATCACAATCCGCATGTGCTGATAGTTGGCTCCCGCCTCGTGCTGCGCTTCGTTGGCTTGCTGACGGCGATAGTCGATCAGCGCCGTGATGCGATCGCGCAGCGCCTCGCTCGACGCAATCGCGCGGCGCACGAGTTCGTTGTTGTCGACGCCGGCCGGAATCGGTTCGAGACCGATCTGCTGATGCACGATGCCCTCCCACACTGCCGACTTGCGCAGCACCTCGTCGAACATCTCCTGACCCTTGGCTGTAGCGATGGTCGCGCGATACAGATCGTAGGCGCCGTGCATCTCCTTGAGCGACGCGACGATGCTGTCCTTCAACTTTTGACGGCCGGCATCGTCGGCGGCGTAGCCGAGATTCGCGGCGGCAAGATCGGAATCGATCTTGTGACGGTTCGCCTCTTCCATCCAGTAGAGGCCGTTCATGTGCTGGTCGCAGATGGCGTCGGTAATGGCATGCATCGACGACAACGTCTTTAGCGAAGTCCCGCCGATCACGACGCAGAACCCGATCACAACGGCAAACGCCAACAGCAGCTTCCTGAATACGGTCATGCGATCGAACCACTTCATCTCACCATCCTTCATAAGTCCTAAGGGGACGCTCGCGTCGCTGCGCCATGGCAAAACATTTCGCCATTTTTCAGATACGTGGCGACGCTCCCACCTCTTTTACGGCGTGCGTAACAGAGACTTGATGCGATAAATGGTGGGCATAACCGGGACAGGATGATGTAAGGAATGCCTGGCGCGCGGGTCCGGATCGCTACGTCGACGCGCTTTGCATGTCGGCGCAATGATTGGGATTTGTCTGATATATGGGGATGAGCCGAGCTTTTAGACTTTGTCTGTTGCGTTCACCCCCATGAGCGCACGTGATGTTGATGTAACTCTCCGACTTTCCGCTCACGCTCCCCGGCGTGAGCGGCTTTTTTTTTGTCCCTATGTTTCGTTGGTCGGCGCACTCGCCAGTGCGTCCGGTGCGTTCGATACGCGGTTGAATTTATGGATGCGTAACGAGCGCACCTTGAGCAAGCCGCAGCGTGTGATCGCGCACATCCTCCGGCCATGCCGCGACGATCCCGTCAAAGCGCGTCCGATCGTCGGCATAGAGCGCGCGCGTCGCATCTTCGTAATCAGGCAGATTGCCGGCGATCGCGGTCATGAAGCGATACACCGCTTCTTGCGCTGCGCGTTTGCGGTCCTTGTCCTCGCCCGCAAGCCGCGCCGCGTCGACCAGTTTGCGCAGCGCGACCGAAGCGCCACCCGATTGCCCATTGAGCCAATCCCAATGACGCGGCAGTAACGTCACCTCTCTCGCCACCACACCGAGCTTGGGCCGGCCGCGGCTGCGCGGGGTGTCGTCTTCCCCGGCGTCAGCGGTTGGTGCGGGTTGTTCGCCGGGCGCCCCGCTTGCCAGCCGCGCCAGAATCTCTTCTGGCGTACCGCGCAAATCAAACTCGACCGGGCGACTCGTGACGTCGTCGAAAACCAGCACGGGCGCCTGTTCACCGCGCGCCAGCACTTCGCGTATGGCGAGCGCCACTTCGGACAAGGAGCCCGAGGCGATGCGGCGGTGCCCCTCGAAGGCGGTGCAGGTTACAGGGTGGGGGCTCATGACAAACTCCAGAAAGATGAATTTGTCGAATTATACCCGGGTATAAATTAAGCGCAACATATTACCCGGGTGAAATTATTCAGAGCAGCGCACGCGATAGGTTCTGCGCCAATCAGCGCTGGCCCGCTGCTCGAACTCGGCGCGGCCCACTAACCGGCACGCCTGTGAAATCGTCTTGCCTCATTGCGCCGGCGACGCCACGGCACTCCGCCGATCCGCCCGCGCCGCCACCGGGTAGCAAAGCACGCGGTTGCGGCCGGCGTCCTTGGCCTCGTAGAGCGCCTCGTCCGCGGCGTTGACGAGTGCGCGGCTCGTCGCGAATACCTGGCGGCCGGTGCAGGCAATGCCGATGCTGATGGTCAGCACATGGTGCGAGCTCGCGACGTGGCGAAGTTCGAGCGCCTGAACCGCGGCGCGAATTTTCTCGGCGATGGCCGTCGCCCCGGTTTCGTCGGTATCCGGCAAGAGCACAGCGAATTCTTCGCCACCATAGCGCGCAGCGGTATCGCCCGGGCGCCGCACGTTCTGCGCGATGCAGCGCGCGACGGCGACGAGCGCATCGTCGCCGGCCGAGTGGCCGTATAGATCGTTGAAGCCCTTGAATGTATCGACGTCGATCAGCAGCATCGACAACGGCCATTCGTTACGTTGCGCGCGGCGCCACTCCTCTTCCGCATGTTCCTCGAACGTGCGGCGATTGTTCAGGCCGGTCAGCCCGTCGGTACGCGCGAGCACGCGCAACTCTTCTTCGGCCGCGCGGCGCTGCCGCAGTTGCTGCGAGAACAGGAGAGCGAGCGCAATGATCACCACGTCGAGCGCCGCGATCAGCGTACCGATGATCCACGCGCGACGCCGCCACTCCACATAGATATCGCGCGTGGAGAGTGCCACGTCGAGAATCAGCGGATACATATCGATATGGCGGAACGCGTACCAGCGCTCGACACCGTCGATCGCCGCCGTGCCGAAGAAGTCCCCGCTCGGCTGCAGAAGGAAGCGTGAGTAGTTCGCGGTGCCGGTCAGGCTCCGGCCGATAATTTTCGGATCGTAGGGGCGCCGCATCAGCATCGTGCCGTCGTTCAGCATCAGCGCCATCGACCCGCCCGCGCCGAGATTCATGCCGGCGAACAGGTGTCTGAAGTAAGTGAGCCGCATCGTGCCGACCACCACGCCGCCGAAGCTGCCGTCCGGCCGCGAGATGCGCCGGCTCAGCGCAATGCTCACGTCCTTACCGTGTACCTTGGGTATGAACGGATGGCTGACATACAGGCCGACATTGGGAGAGTCGCGCTGAACGCGGAAGTATTCACGCTCGGCGAGATTGAACGCGCGCGGAGGCGTGGATTGCGAATCGAAGACGATGTTGCCGGCCGTGTCGAGTACGAGAATCGAACCCAGGTCTTTTGCGCTGGCTGAGCCGTCGAACAGCACCATCTGGCGGATCGCCGGCGGCAAGTCCAGCACGCCGGGTTGTTTCAAGCCTTCAATGACGGCCCGCAGCGACAGATCGTAGATCTCGAGATTGCGCGACACGTCGCGTTCGACCAGCAGCGAAACGTTGAAGACCGAATCCTGCGCGCGCCGCAACGCGTCATCGCGCATCTGCGCCAATACCCACACCGCGATCGCGAGGATCGCGCTGGCCAGCACGATACTGATGGCAATCACGATGTTCGGTCGGCGCGTCACCATGAGCGTTTCATTCGAGCATGCGCTGACCTACACGCGTGGAGGAGTTGGCCGCGTCCGGAAGGCGCGCCCGTGAAACGGTAGCCTACCAGACGCTGAGGCGCGTCGAATGAGGGAAAAGACAGGTTTTTGGCGGACTAAACGAAATTTTTCGACTACGGCACGCCGCGGGCCACGGGGCGGCGCGCGGACGTCACCCCAGCCGGGCGCTCAGCCCGCGTGCAGATCGAGCGCCGGCTCGGATGCGGCGCGGCTGAGCGCACGGAGATCGGCAACCTCGAGCACCGCTTTGGCGGCGCCATGGCGCGCGACCTCCAACATCGCCAGGCCGATGTCTTCGGTGCTCAGAATGTGGTTGGGAAACAGCGCGCGCAGCGTCGACAGAAGCGGCCTCGCCACCGTATAGAACAACCGGTACGAGCGAGTTTTCGAAACAGCGCCGTTCAGCGGCTCGATCACGCCGGGGCGGAACAGGTAGACGGCCTTGAACGGCAGCCGTAGCAGCGCATTCTCCGTCCTGCCCTTGACCCGCGCCCACATGGTCCGGCCGTGTTCAGTGCTGTCGGTGCCCGCACCTGACACGTAGACGAAAGTCATCTGCGGATTCAGACGGGCAAGCGTCTGCGCAGCGGCCAACGTCAGGTCGTAGGTAAGGCGCGCATACTCGGCCTCCTGCATGCCTGCCGACGAGACGCCCAGACAGAAAAAGCACGCATCGAAACCCTTCAGCGACTCTTCCACCGCCCGGTAGTCCATCAGGTCCGGCTGAATCAGCTCGTTCAGACGCGGATCGAGCTGGCCGGTGCGGGTGCGGCCAACCGTCTGGACTACCTCGACATCAGGCGCGCGCAGGCATTCGCGCAATACGCCCTGCCCGACCATGCCGGTCGCGCCGAATATCAGAACCTTCATGATGTGTGCTCCATGATCGCGCCCGGCCAGCGCGCATTGGTCAAACCTTCGGATATGTCCCACAAGCGGGCGGTGACCGCTTTGTCCTGAGCGTGGCGGGCGATCTGAGCGTCGCCCGTCCGCCGCATGCGCGCTCAGGCTTTCGCCGATGCACCCGGAAAGGCCGGCAGCGGTGTTGGCGCGGAGAAATCGATGGCCGCGCTGACTGCTCGCCATGCTTCGGCGGCTGCAGCGCGCGCCTTGTCAGCTTCGCCGGCGAAATGCAACGCGTCACTGCCCAGCAAGAGATGCGCCGGCAACGAATCGTGATACGCGAGCTTCAACACCACTTGCGCAACCTTTGCGGGATCGCCGGTTTCCTGGCCGACGTACTGGGACAGCATATCCGTGACGGCGCCGACCGACGGCACATAGTCCGGCAGCAATTCCGGCGCCTCACCCATCGCCCCCGTACCCCACTCCGTTTTCATGCCGCCTGGTTCGAGCGCAGTGACGTGGACGCCGAACGGCGCGAGTTCCTGGCTGATCACCTCAGTGAATCCGCCGACCGCCCACTTCGCGGCCTGATACGCGCTCAAACCCGCGATCCCGACACGGCCACCCACCGACGAAATCTGGATCACGTGGCCGGATCGCTGCTTCCGCAGCACCGGAAGCGCCGCACGCGTGACGTTAACCACACCATAGAAGTTGGTGTCGATCTGCGCACGAAAATCGTCTTCGGTAGTTTGCTCGAACGGCGCCAGATGACCGAAGCCCGCGTTGTTGACGACCACATCGAGCCGGCCGAAAGCATCGACTGCGGCCTGCACCGCCTCGCGCGCCGCGGCCGGATCCGTGACATCCAGCGCAACCGCGCGAACCTGCTCGCCGTAGCGCGTCAGCAGATCGGCCAACTGACGCGGATCGCGTGCCGTAGCAACCACCCGCTCACCGGCACGCAACGCCGCTTCGACAATGTCGCGCCCAAGCCCGCGGGCACTTCCCGTAACCAACCAGACCTTCGACATAATGCGCTCCTTACATTTAATTGAGCACGTACGCGCTCATTAATAAGACAAAAAATTTAGTTCTGGGCAATCGCGTGCCAGAACGCCTCAAAACCGGCCTTGCGATAACGGTCGGTATTGGCCGGTTCGCGAGCGATGAAATCCATGGTGGTTTCGGCCAACGCCGCCATGATTGCCGACAGGAAAGCCGGCGGATGATCACGCAACGCGCCGCTCGCCACGCTTGCCTGAATCATTGCGTTGATGTCTGCGAAGGACTCCATGCCAGTTGCACGCGTGCAGTCGGTCAGACGCTCCGACACGGACAGTTGTGCCATTGCCCGGCGTTTTTGCGGTTGCGCCACGCCCCAGTCGACAAACCTGTTCCACACGTGCTGGACGCGCACGCACACGCTGGCTTGCGTCGGATAGGTCGTCATCATCACTTCGCGCAGCTCCGCCTTGATGTCCAGGTAGAGCTGGTTCAGCAGCTCGTCCTTGTTGTCGAAGTACGTGAACAGCGTTCCTTCAGCCACGCCCGCGACTTTTGCGATGCGCGCGGTGGGCGCGGCCAAACCCTGCTCGGCAATCACCTCAGTTGCAGCGCCAAGGATGGCGTTGCGTTTGTCTTCGCTTTTCGGACGGGCCATACGGTTCGCTTCGACTACAAACAATTAATGAGTGATTGCTCAATCATATCCGCAGGTGATCACTTGTTCAAGCCATTTTCTATTGCCTGATGCTGGCCAGCAGGTCATTGGCTCGGACACACGCCGGAAAATGAAATGAATATGTAAGATTAAAGTTTTCATCATGCGCCTAAAGATATTCAAATCAACAGAAAATGATGCGTTCTTCGCGCATCGTACGCAAGCTTAGTAGAGAAATACCCGAGATTTCTTAAGTCTGTAAGAATCCGATCCGATAACCAGTAAATGGGATACCGATTTATTGCCGGACGTTCGACGCACTCGTGGGATGCGTCTTAGGGAAGGCACGAGGGGTAAACCGCGCGGGGCTGCCACGATGGTCGGCAGTCAGATAGACGCTCCCATGCCCGGACCTGAGAGTCCATTGCGAACACTTCAACGTTTCGTTATTGGAGAAAAAAATCGTGACACTCAAGAACCTCACCATCAAGACCAAACTCATTGCCGGCTTCGGCATGCTGTCTCTCATTGTCGTCGCGGTTTCCGGCCTTTCCCTGAAGGCGCTGAGCGATTCGACCGAGGGGTTTTCCAACTTCGTCCACGGCATCAACGCACGCGCCGATATGGCGGTGCAGGTTCGAACCGCCGTGGACCGCCGAGCGATCGCGGCACGCAACCTTGTGCTCGTGAGCAAACCCGAGGATCTCGAAGTAGAGAAAGCCGACGTGACGCGCGCTCACGAAGACGTGCAAACCGACCTGAAAAAGCTCAACGACATGATCGCTAGCGCGACCGATACGTCGGAGAAAGCACGCAGTCTCGTCGCCGAGATCAATCGGGTCGAAGCGGCTTATGGTCCGGTTGCCCTCAACATCGTCAATCTCGCGCTCACCAACAAGCGGGACGAAGCGATCGTCGAGATGGACGAGCATTGCCGGCCGCTGCTCGCCGCGCTGATTCGCGCGACCAACGCGTACGCTGACTACACGCGCTCACGCCAGGAACAACTGGTCAACGAGTACACGGCGCATTACGAAAACCAGCGCAATCTGCTGATCGCGATCTGCCTTATCGCGCTGGGGCTCGCCGTCGGCGCATGCGTGGTGATCACGCGTGCAGTGACGGGGCCGCTGCGTTTTGCGATCGACGTCGCGCGTACGGTGTCGGAAGGCGATCTGCGCACGCGCATCACGGTCGAGGGCAGCGACGAAACCAGCAAACTGCTGACCGCCCTGCGCGAGATGAATGAACGGCTAACGGTGACCGTCGGACGAGTGCGCGACAGCAGCACCAGCATCGCCGGCGCGGCACGTCAGATCGCGGCGGGCAATATGGACCTGAGCCAGCGTACCGAGCAGCAGGCTGCTTCGTTGCAGGAAACCGCTTCCAGCATGGAAGAACTCACCTCCACGGTTAAGCAGAACGCGGACAACGCGCAGCAAGGCAGCATGCTGGCTGCGAATGCATCGTCGGTGGCACAAAAGGGTAGCGAGGTCGTCGGGCAGGTGGTGAACACGATGCACGACATCAGCGACAGCTCGACGAAGATCGCGGACATCACGGGCATCATCGAAGGCATAGCGTTCCAGACGAACATCCTCGCGCTGAACGCGGCGGTCGAAGCCGCGCGTGCGGGCGAACAGGGGCGGGGTTTCGCGGTAGTGGCGAGCGAAGTCAGAAGCCTGGCTCAACGTTCGTCGAGTGCTGCCAAGGAGATCAAGGACCTGATCGCCACCTCCGTGGACAAGATCCGCGACGGGTCCGCGCTTGCCGGCGAGGCGGGCAAGACGATGACTGAAGTGACTCAGGCAGTCGCACGAGTCACGGACATCATGTCGGAGATCGCAGCGGCCTCGACCGAACAAAGCCGTGGGATCGAGCAGGTCAATCTTGCGATTACGCAGATGGACAACGTCACGCAGCAGAATGCGGCTTTGGTGGAAGAGGCTGCAGCGGCTTCGCGGTCGATGGAAGACCAGGGGGAACAGTTGACTGACGCCGTGGCGTTTTTTCAGGTGAAGGATGCGGCGGCTGCGGTAGCCGCGGCTCCTGCTCCTGCTCGGCGGGAGGCGCCGCGGCGCGAGGTGGCGGCTGCTGTTGCGGTTGCTCCGAAACGCGTTGCACGGGCTACGGCCGTTGCGCCGGTTAATGCACTTGCTACTGCGGCTGTAGATGACGGGTGGGATAAGTTCTGATCGGATCGTTCTGATTCAGGAAAGCGCCACGCTCCCGCATGACAAGCACGCGGGAGCGCAGTTAATCACGACGCTGCGCGTCGTCTTAGGTCAGCCCGTCAGGCAGTCTTTTCCGAAGCGGCAGGGAACGGCAGCGAGTGAATCCGCCTGCCGGTGGCCGCGAAGATCGCGTTCGCCACCGCCGGCCCGACCGGTGCGACACCCGGCTCGCCGACACCCGTCGGCGCTTCGCCCGACTGAACGATATGCACCTCGACCTTGGGCATCTCCGCGAACCGCAGCACCTGGTAGCCGTCGAAGTTGTTCTGCTCGACCTTGCCGTCCTTCAGCGTGATCGCGCTGTGCAACGCCGCGCCGAGACCGAAGCCGATGCCGCCTTCCATCTGTGCGGCGATGACGTCGGGATTGATCGGCGTGCCGCAATCCACTGCACAGACGACGCGCTCCACTTTCACGTTACCGTCCTTGTCGACGGAGACTTCCGCGACTTGCGCGACGAACGTCTTGAACGCCTCGGCTACCGCGATGCCGCGCCCGCGGCCTTTCGGCAACGGTTTAGCCGGGTCCCAGCCCGCTTTCTGCGCAGCGAGTTCGAGCACGCCCCGCATGCGCGGTTCATGCGCAAGCAGATCGCGGCGGAAGACGAACGGGTCCTTTCTCGCGGCGTGCGCGGCCTCGTCGATGAACGCCTCGACCGCGAATGCCGTATGCGAGCTGCCGACCACCCGCCACCACAACACGGGCACGCCGGTCTGCGTGGTCGTCAGTTCAACCGAGATGTTCGGAATCGCGTAGGCCACGTTAGCGGCCCCCTCGACGGACGTCCCGTCGATCCCGTTCTTGACCATCACGCTGGCGAACGGCGTGCCGGCAAGAATCGACTGACCGACGATGCGATGCCGCCAGCCGACGAGCTTGCCGTCCGCGCTCAGGCCCGCGTCGAGCTTGTGGAAGTACATCGGCCGGTAGAGGCCGCCGTGGATGTCGTCCTCGCGGGTCCACTGCAGCTTGACCGCCGTGCCGTTCGCGCCCAGCGCCTTCGCGATCGACACGGCCTCGACGATATAGTCCGACTGGGTGTTCGCGCGTCTGCCGAAGCTTCCACCCGCATACAGCGTGTGGATCTTTACCTGCTGCGGATCGAGCCCCGCCGTATGTGCGGCGTTGGCCTGGTCGATGGTCTGAAACTGGTCGCCGGCCCAGATTTCGCAACTGTCAGCGGTGAGTTTGACAACCGCGTCGAGCGGTTCCATCGGCGCGTGAGCGAGATACGGGAACGCATAGCTGGCGGAGATTTTCTTCACCGCGCCTGCGAGCGCCTTCGTCGCATCACCGTCTTTTCGGGCGGACATGCCGGGCTGCCCGGCGAGCTGCCGGTATTCAGCCATGATCGCGTCCGAGCTGCGCTTTTCGGCCTTTGAATCGTCCCATTCGACCTTCAACGCATCGCGGCCCTGCTTCGCCGCCCAGAACCCCTTCGCGACCACCGCGACGCCGCCCGGCACCTGCACGACCGAGACGACGCCGGGCACCGCTTTCGCGGCCGACGCATCGAACGACTTGACCGTCGCGCCGAAGAGCGGCGGACGCTGCAGCAGTGCGACCAGCATGCCTGGGAACGTCACGTCGAGCGTGAACTGCGCGGTGCCGTTGGTTTTCGGCGGCACGTCGACGCGCGGCAGTTGGTGGCCAATCAAACGAAAATCCTTCGGCGACTTGAGCGTGACCGTATCCGGCACCGGCAAGCGGGCCGCGGCCGACGCAAGCGATCCGTAGGTCGCGGTCCGGTTCGTGGCCGCGTGATGAACACTGCCGTCGCGCGTCGTCAGCTCGGACGCGGGCGCCTGCCACTGTGCGGCGGCGGCGGAGACCAGCATCGCGCGCGCTTTCGCGCCAGCTTCGCGCAATTGCATCCACGAGTTGGCCATCGCCGAACTGCCGCCCGTGCCCTGGATCGTACCGAACGCGAGATTCGCATAGCGCTTCGCATCGGCGGGCGCGCTTTCGACACGCACGTCCTGCCAGTTCGCATCCAGCTCTTCCGCGACGATCGTCGCGATGCCGGTGTACGCGCCCTGGCCCATCTCGACATGCTTCGCGATGACCGTGACGCTGTTGTCGGGCGCGACGCGCAGGAACGCATTGGGCGCGAACGTCGCCTCGGGCATTGTCGCGGCGAGCGCGCGGCGGCCCGTGCCCGCCCATTCGAAGCCGATGGTGAGACCGACTGCCGCGAAGGCGCCGGCTGCTTTCAGGAAGGTTCGGCGCGACGGGCGTACCGCATCCGTGAGATCGAGATCGGTCGTCATGGTCAGGCCTTCAGGGTGGCAGCGGCTTCGTGGATGGCCGCGCGAATGCGGGTATAGGTCGCACAGCGGCAGATGTTGCCGTTCATCGCGGCGTCGATGTCGGCGTCAGTGGGCGTGGCGTTATGTTCGAGCAAGGCTGTCGCGGACATGATCTGTCCGGACTGACAGTACCCGCACTGCGGCACCTGAAGCTTGACCCATGCGGCCTGAATGGCTTTTGCGGGCCGGCTTTCAATGCCTTCGATAGTCGTGATGCGCTTGCCCGCGATAGCCGCAAGCGGCAGCACGCACGAGCGGGTGGCCTCGCCTTCCAGATGAACCGTGCATGCGCCGCATTGCGCCATGCCGCAGCCGAACTTCGTGCCGTGCAGGCCCGCGTCCTCGCGGATCGCCCAGAGGAGCGGCGTGGTGGGATCGGCATCGAGCGTAACGTTCTTGCCGTTGAGGACAAACGATGTGGACATGGAACCTCTCCGTGGGGAAAGCCCGGACTTGGCGCCGGGTGTACGCGGCAGTGTGTACCGACTGCCGGCTGTTGCGCTTACACAATCCTGCAAATTTATTGAACAATGCTGCAAATCCAGCAGGCCAGCCGCACTTGCCCGGCAGCGGTTGGGTATGCTCGATTCCGTCCACGGAGTTCCATGCGCATGAAACAGCATTCCTCCCGGCCCGATCCTTCAGCGGCACGCGAAACCGCGCGCCGCGAACTCGCCGCGCTCATCAGCCGCTTCGCGCCGACGGACGGCACCCATCAGACGGCGATCCCCTCGCTCACGTTCTATCGCTACTCGCAGCCCGTGGATCTCGGTTGCGGCGTGACGAACTCCGCATTCGTGTTCGCGGCGCAGGGCGCCAAGCGGGTCATGGTCGCGGGGCAGGCGTACGTCTACGATCATCTGCATTGCCTCGTGACATCCGTCGATCTGCCAGTGATGTCGCAGGTGACGCGGGCGTCGCCCGACGCGCCTTATCTGTGTGTGAAGTTCACGCTCGATCCGCAGCGGATCGTCGAACTGGCGACGCAACTGCGTCTGCCTGAACCGGATGCCGCGTCGTCAGGCGAAGGCATCGCTGTGGCCACGCTGTCGGCACCGGTTTTCGATGCTGCGCTGCGACTTGTACGATTGCTCGATACTCCGGGTGACATTCCGGTACTCGCACCGCTCATCGAAAAGGAATTGCTCTACCGGCTGATGACGAGCGAGCAAGGGAAACGGCTGCGGCAGGTCGCGGTGAACGGGAGTCAGACGTACCGGATCGCGCGGGCAATCGAGTGGATCCAGAATCACTACACCGAGCTTTTGCGGATGGAGACGCTGGCACAGGCGGTGAACATGAGCGTGTCGTCGCTCCATCATCACTTCAAGAACGTCACGACACTGACTCCGCTGCAGTATCAGAAGCAACTGCGGCTGCACGAGGCGCGCAGATTACTGCTCCGGCATAGCGGAGATGTCGGGTCGGTCGCGATCCGGGTCGGGTATGACAGCCCTTCGCAGTTCAGTCGCGAATATAGCCGGCACTTCGGCGCGCCGCCGCTTCGCGACATCGCGCAGTTGAGGCGTTTGGATGGGGTGGAGTTTCGGGAGTAGGGGCAAGTCGCATGCGCGACATCTCCCTTTGAAGGCGATGGAGGCGATTGGACTTCGTTAGAAACAGAAAACCCCGCGAGCCTTTCGGCTGCGGGGTTTCCGGACAATCTCGGACAACTTTGGATGTGATCTTGGTGGGAGGAGGAGGATCGAACTCCCGACCTTCGCATTGCGAATACGAACAAGTCGACGTTTCTTGAAATAGATCCGCGTTGATAAAATCTCATAAGCTATTGTATTAAAACGATTATCATCTTGCTTACCTTCCCATCGACGTTGACCCACATACCTTCATTGCCGCATAATCCGGTTACATGGCGGTTACATGAGATTGCCGGCTTAAGAACAAGGAGGTTACGTGGCGAAGGTAAACTTCACTGCGACTCGGGTAGAGGCGCATCGCTGCGAACAGGGTAAGTCGCAGTCGTTTCTTTGGGACAGCAAGACTCCCGGGCTCGGCTTGCGAGCCACACCTAGCGGAGCCAAGGCTTACATTTTCCAAGGCAAGATCCATGGTTCGACCGTGCGGGTTACGATCGGTGATCCGAGGAGCTGGACGATCGACCGGGCTCAGGAGCGAGCGCGCAGTCTCCAGACGCTTATTGATGGCGGCGTTGATCCGCGCGAGCAAGAGGCAGCGCAGAAGGCCGCGCATGAGGCTCGGCAGGCAGCGAAGCGTCGCCAGGACGTAACTGTCGGCGAGGCGTGGGAGCATTACTTGGAGCATCTGCGAACAAAGATCTCCCCCAAAACCAAAAAGCCGCGGTCGGAGAGATACATCCTTGACCATGTCAACCTCTCGTCGCCTGGCGGAGGTATTGCGAAACGCGGCGGCAAAGAAAAAGTGCGTGGACCATTGGCTCCGCTCTTGCCGCGCAGGTTGACCGAGATCACGGCAACATCCATGTCCGAGTGGCTCGAGGCCGAAATACCCCGGGGACCGACGAACGCCGGCCATGCCTTTGGGCTTTTCAAGGCGTTCATTCGGTGGTGCGACACTCATGAGACGTACGCGAACATCATCCCCCAGGACGCTTATGCTTCGCCTAAGGTCAAGGGCATTCTGCCTCGTAGCGCCGCGAAGGATGACTGTCTGCAACGCGAGCAGCTGTCTGTTTGGTTTAGCGCGGTACGATGCATCGCGAATCCAGTCATTAGCGCATACCTACAAGGCCTTCTGATCACCGGAGCGCGCCGGGAGGAGCTAGCCGCATTGCGCTGGGGAGACGTGGACTTCCGGTGGCGGAGCCTGACGATGAACGACAAAGTCGAAGGTACCGGCGGTCGGACTATTCCGCTCACTCCGTACTTAGCGAGCCTATTGTTGAACCTTCAGCGACTGAACGAAATCCCTCCCAATAAACGCCAGATCGCACGTCTTGCGCGAAGGGGCGAGCAGTGGGAGCCGTCCGAGTGGGTGTTCGCCAGCAAGACCGCGGCGGATGGGAAGATTGCTGAGCCGCGTCATGCACATAATCGCGCGTTGGCGCCGACAGGTTTGCCGCATATCTCGCTCCACGGTCTGCGTCGATCATTCGGTACGCTGTCCGAGTGGGTCGAGGTTCCTGTCGGCGTCGTCGCTCAAATCCAAGGGCATAAGCCGTCGGCAATCGCCGAGAAGCATTATCGACGGCGCCCCCTCGATCTGTTGCGGATGTGGCATGACAAGATCGAAGCTTGGATGCTCGAGCAAGCGCAGATAAAGTTTGCGCCGCGGAAGTGATGCCATGGGGACCGTTCGCCTGTTTGCCAGCGGCCGGCCGTGACAGGGAAGACTAACGCAAGACGTATGGGATCGAAGTCGTCTGCAACCGTCGTCGCCCAATAGCGCCAGGTGTTACGCCCGTGGGTTGAACTCTGCAGCCTAAGCGGCAGCTTCCAGGATCACGCGAACATCTGGGCATGTACGCTCCTCATCAAGAGGTGCTCCCTTGGATCGTTCGGCGTGCCTGCAAAAAGGAGGATCGAACTCCCGACCGCAATAAAGTTAACCATCGACCGAACCGCGATGAAAAGATGCCCCCAAAAGTGCCCCCAACCTTGACTCCCTGCCCCAACTTATCCACCAATTCGGTCAACAACCTCGGGCACATATTCCACATGCCGCCCGCGTCATGGCGTTGTCAACGGGGCGAAATACAATCAACCATGCCCCCAAAGCAACCCATTGCGTAGACCGGTTCATTGAACCAGTTCTATTCGTACCATGCTTGCCGTCCTATCCCTAAATCCGGCTCGATCACGCCTGCCACCAGTCGGGCGTCGCTTCGTCTCGGATGCTCCAGCCACCTACAGCTTTGGTTCCGTAGCGGTACGTGGCGATCGGAACCAGCGCCTCCGCCGGCGCGCAGCCACCGTGGTAGCCGTTCCGTTTGGTCGCGTATCGCAACTTGCTGTTCCAGGCCAGGACGATTTCGTCCATGCCACTGGCGGCCTTGACTCGATTACCCTTTAAGGAAATCTCGCCCGGGTAGGACTCCAGACTCGGCTCGCGCCAACGGGCGTTGGGGCTCGTCCCCTGCATGACCGTATCTTGGTCGAGCACGTGGCCGTGATCGCTTGTGAACATCACAGCGCGGTCGGATGAACGCGCTTCTGCCAGCAGTGCATCCAAGCCCTTGAACTGCGCAATATCCCAACGCAGCCGCAGTTGGTCAGACTTCATTAAATGATCGTCCACTGCATTGATCACAACGGCGACGACTCGTTGCCGGGTGTCACTCAGGGCAGTTCTGAGATCGTCGGAAAGGGCGACGCCAGAACTGTCGAGCAGATCTCTCTTGTGAAAAATCGCCGGCGGCTTGCCCGCGACAGACGAGGCAACGAGCGCAGGATAGGCGCTGAACGCCGCGCGTTCCGTCGATGCCGATCCAGCGCAAGGGGTGCCACAAAGCAGAGACGTCCTGGAGGCTTCTGTTGTCGACGGCAACATAGCCAGCAAGGTCGAACAGGCCCCTTCTGCGCGTTCGAACTGGACCCAACCCTGCTCCTTTAGACTGTGATGCAGCTCCAGAAAAACGGGGATACTCATTCCGTCCACAACGATGAGCAAGCTACGCCCGGCCACCGCGACCGGCGCGACGCATTTGTCGAGGGCGTCCTCAATTGGAATCAAGGACGTGCCGTTGGGTTGATCGGCCGCCAGCGACTCAGCGAAACGTCGGTCAAACAAGTCTCTGCGAGTTCGAGCATTTTCTCGGAGCAGGCCATAGGCGTTCGCCAAGTCTGCAGAGTCGTCGCCTTCCAGGAGCACGGTTTGCGCCCAGTCCACCCAGGCGATCTCGTTCCGATACTGCTCAGACAGCGGGTTCAAGGACGACGGGAAAGCACTCGCGGTTTGCGTCAGCCAACTCACCAGGCGCACCGCCATCTTGCATCTGAGCTCAGAGCGACTGCTCAGGACCGGGCCTCGGTGCGCCATCAAGCGCCCGAACCGGGAGATGGCCTCCGGCAAATTGAGGCCGTTCAGCGCAGCAGCAAAAGCCTTGGTCTTCTCGCGCACGGCAGCACTTCCATACCTTGCGTGCGCCGCGAGTGGCTCTGCCTTGAGTTGCGTCACCAACGATTCATAGCGCGCAACCTGTTGCTGTTTGGCGGCTTCGGTGGCGCGGTCGAACCAAGCGTCGGCTGCTCCGGCCAGTTGATGAGTGGTGTGTGACGAGATCGTCAATCCATCGAACAAGACCTCCAGCCGGGCTGCGACCTTGGCCCTGCTGGACTCCGAGCCAGTGGTCTTGTCTTCCAAGGCTTCACAAAGCATGGCAATGGCGACCAACTCATCGGCGCTCCCTGTATCGATTGCCGCAAAAACGAAGCTCACCAAATCGCCGAGCGTTTCCCGAAGGCGTTGGACCGCTTCTTGACGCGCGGGGTCTTCCAAAGTCTTGAATTGCTCACGCCGTTGGGCATCGCCAGCCCACTTCAACAAGTCAAGTTCCGTCGGTGGATAGGACTCGAAGCCCAATACAACCTTGAACAGCTCCTTCCAAGCCCGATCCTGGTCCAATACGAGTGAGCGGACAGGGGCGTAGCCCTCTGCTGGCATGAAGCGCACGAGCAGTTCAGCCAGCCAGCGATGGCGAGCCAGGCGCGGGTCAATGTGCGCCGCCCGAAAGAGAGCCAGCACGGTTTGCCAGAGGTCGTGCGTGATGGCGCGTCGCTTGGCGCAGCGTGCCAGTACGTCGGAGCCTAGCTCACTCTCGTCGCCTGAAAACAGCAAGACAACCGGCGTCGTGCTGGCGGCATGGCGGCGCATCGCGTCGCGAACGGCTAAAGGGGAACTGCAGGCCGAGACTGGCCAGCTCGCAGCGTTCACATCCACCGCTGCGCCATCGAAGGCGTCCAAGGGCAGCTGCAAAAGGATGAACCTTGCTGGCGGGTCCGCCTCGTGCGCCTGCTTCGCCTGAAGACTGATCTGATGTGCCGGGACCTTCATTCCTGTTCCCGGATCACGATCTGAATGTCCACACTGACTTCGCCGAGCGCCTCAAGTAGCGTCCGCGCATCGGCCAGTGCCTTGAGGGCATCGGTCTTGACCAATCTGGCGCGTTCAATTCGCCGAGGAGCCTTCATGCCGGGTTCCGGTTCCTGCTC
This sequence comes from Paraburkholderia sp. GAS32, assembly GCF_050434225.1. Lineage (NCBI taxonomy): Bacteria > Pseudomonadati > Pseudomonadota > Betaproteobacteria > Burkholderiales > Burkholderiaceae > Paraburkholderia > Paraburkholderia sp. GAS32. The sequence goes on from NZ_JBNPVS010000025.1 coordinate 58,906, forward strand.
CGGAGTGGATTGAGGCTGCGGGCTCGGCGGTATCGCCCGATTGGCGACATCGGCCATCAGTGTTCCCGCATCGCGCTCAAACTGCGCAACGGCAGCATGCAGTCCGTCGACGTATTCGTAGCGGAGCACGGCATGCGCGAGGCTTTCCAGAATCTGGTTGGCCCGTGGCGCAAACTCGCCGCTGCCGCTCGCAATCGAGCGCAGACTGTTGACCAGATAGTGTTTGGCCTCAACCCGCGCCAGCGCCTGGACGCCACCCAGCACGGCCTTGGCTTCGGCAATTTCCTCGGTACTGAAATCCAGTCGGGACACCAGATTGACGAGGTCGATCTCCGAGCTGCTGGACTCCATCGCAGCGAACCAGTCTCTGAGCCGTGTGCCGCCCGTCTTGCGCAGGGCAGGTTCTCCCGTGGCCACGACATCCGTCTGCACCAAGGTCATCAACTGGTCGACCACGCGCAGATAGTTCAGCAGATGGGCTGCCGTGTCGGCCACGCGCTTGCGCGCGGCACGCGAAAACTCCACCAGCCCAGGTGCTGACCGATAGAGTGCGGTCATCGCCGGGTCCAGCATTTCGCCCGCGAGTTTGGTCGCCTTGTCCCATTCGGCCACCGTCGGCAAGGGTTGCTCGCGCACCTCGCATTCGTTCGGCACGTTGCCGACCTCGCCTTTGAACGGTTGACCGAAGCGGTACAAGGAACGATTGCTCTTGGCCAGCCAGGTCAAGATTACAAGGTCTTGTAGGTCCTCGCGCAGCCCGCGTCGATCGGGCAAGTCCAGCCAGCGGCGGAGATCGGTCACCGTGGGCTCGCGTCCTGTCTGCTGCGCAATCTGTCTAGCAAAATGCTGCGACCAGTCGTCACGCAACTGCAGTGCGGCCTCGCCGACCTCGGCCAGATCGAGCTTGGGCGCAATACGCTTGGCGTCGTCCCGAAGCGAGGCTTCGAGTTCGACACGATGGGCGGGCTTCTGGGCCGCCAGCACCATCAGATCAGCGAGGCGCTTGACAACGATCGGGCGTGGTTCGGCGTCAAAGTGCGGGTGGGCCGGAAATTCGTAGTCCAGCGCTTGCTCGGTGAGTTTTTCGAACGCATCTTTGAAGTTAGCCGCCACCGGTGGGCGCAAGACCAAAGAGGGGTCCAGGCTGAAGTAATGCTCGTCGACCGTTTGCGCGGGGTCCAGTGCTTCCTGGGCGACGCTGTTGAGCCCGTAAGCCGTGTACAGGCAGTTGCGAATGAACTGGCGCAGTTGGTCACGCTGGTTGGTGAGCAGCACACGTGCTTGCTCGCGATCCGCCTGCGACAGCTGGCTGGCGTACTGGTCCAGGTTGTTGCCACGCAAGACGAAGTTGATGACCACCAGACGGCCCAACTGGTCCTGTGTGTTGGGGGACAGGAAAGACGGCAGCCACGCCATCGAGCGGCCGACCCTGCCTTCGTTGAGGAATCCGTTGATTTTGGCCACGTCGTCCTGTGGGCCGTGCTCGGGTTGGTGATCAAACGGGAAGTCGATCAGGATGCGCCACGTTCCTTCGCGCCCCTTGAGGGTGTCGAAGGACTGCTCACGGACATTGCCAAACAGAATCTCCGCGCCGCGCCGCGAGCCGCGCCAGCTGATCTCCATCTCGGGCGGCAGCAAGCTGGAGCCTGCATCGGCCAAGCCCAAGCCATCGGTGATCAACTGCCTGACTTCCGCCTGCCGGTTGCCCTGCGTGTCAAACGACATCGCATTGGCCAGGATGGCGTCGGTGTCGACCTTGGCCACTTCGACGGACACGATCGGATTCGGCGAATCGTCCGCGATCTTGATTTCACCGGCCTGGCCCGCCCAGCGCTTGAGCTTAGTCAGCACGGTGATGCCCTCGCTGCCCGGCACCGGCGTGCGAATCGTGCCGTGGTTCAGCGCCGCCAGCTTTGTTGGCGTTAGGTTCTTCAGGGCTTCGACTTCGGGCACCAGCGCCGCCAACACCAGAGTCTTGAGCAGCCGCGCGTCGTTCTGCAAGGCGGCTGCCTTCTTCGGATCGGCCTTACCCGACTCGATGTCTTCCCAAGCTACGCCGTGCTGGGTCTCCAGAATCGGCAACAACCGCCGCCGCCAGAGCTGCTTGGCCTGCTCGAAAAAGAGCTTGATGCCATGGGTGAAAGGCTCGTCCCCATCGGCAATCACGTCAAACAGATCGCCAACCGGGATGACGTCGCCAATCTCCAGTGTGTCGGCCTTGTCCACTAGCATCTGCTGCATCAGTTTGAGTGCCGTGCGCTCGCGCTGCAGCATCGACGACACAGCGATCAGGGTCTGAACCAGTGCTGGTGTGAAGGGGTACAGGTCCTGCAGCATCTGCTGATCACCGTCGCGGGTCAACAGGGTTTGCAGTACTTCGGGTTGGCTGCCCAGCAGCTTGTTGATCGCACCCTTGAGCAGCGCATCCTCTGCAGGCCCGCGCGTGCGCAGCAGTCGCTTCTTGGCAATCTCTGGAAGGTTTCGATCTTCCAGGTTCACCTTGTCGAAGCGGGCCTCCCAATACTGCAGCGTGTCGGCAAACGACAACTGCTCGGCACCAGGCATGTGCTCACCGACCAGTTCGCGCAGATCGCGCTGACGGGCCATGAAGCTGACGATGGGCGTCGGGCGGTCAGCGTTGCTCGATTCGACCAGCTTCGCGACCTTTTGTCCTTCACGGGCAATCCAGGCCACATCCGCCGCACGGCTGGCCAACCACAGGATGAACTCGTCCAGAAACAGGATGATGCCGTCGTAGCCCAGATCCTTGGCGTGGTGCGACATCGCCGACAAGCCCTCGTCCAGCGAGGTGTACATCTCGCGCTGCGAGGCCGACAAATGGCTCACGCTGCCGAAGAACGCACGTGTCAAGGCACCGACAAGTTGGAATCGCTCAGGGCTCCCGGGGGGCACCTTCAGGGTGGCCTCGAAGCGAGCGGCGGCCCAGGTCTGCGTGACGCGCCCCCAGCCGCCGCCACCAGTGGCCGCGCCGGTTGAGCCATTCAGGGTGCGGAAGAAGGCCTCGTCGCCCATCTGGGTGCGCAACTTCTGCGCATCGTTGAGCATGCCCTCGCTCTGATAGAAACCAGGGCTGGGCGCCTCTGGGTGCAAGCGGGCGGTGAGTTCAGCGTAGCCAGAGAAGAGCGCCGATTCCAGCGTCTCGGCATTGATCATGTGGTACGGCACGACTAAGAACTTCTTGCCCTGCGTCCAGCCGTTGTGCTTGGACACCACCGGAGCCAACTCGGACTTGCCACGGGCCATGGCATCGCCGCGCAACAACAGCGACAAGATGGCCATGAAGTGGCTCTTACCGGAACCGAAGCTGCCGTGCAGGTACGCGCCCTTGCTCATCCGGCTGTCGATCGCGCCCTTGACCACCCCGAGCGCCTGATCGAAGCACTTCACCAACTGGGGCGTAGCGATGTAGTCGCGCACGGTTTCCGCAGGCGCACTCAGGCCATCGGTGAGGCGAAGAACAAAGTCACCCTGGTGAACCTGCTCTGGCAGGTCAAATATCTCGCGCAGTTTTGGCATGTTGTTGTGTCCCTCGTATTCAGTGAATCAGGTCAGGCCTGGGCGGCAGTACTGGCCCGCCTGCCGCGTGTGCGACGAACGGGCGCCGGGGGTTGCCAAGCGCGCACTGCGCTCAGCGTCAGCCCGTGCTGCGCTAACTGCGCATCGAGCAGGCCTTGTAGGTAGTCGCCGGTGTTCATGCCCAGGTCGTCATCGACCTCCGGATGCCATTGGTGCACCAAAGGCAGAAGTTCGTCTAGACCGGCCAACGCGGGCGTCAAACGCGCCGCATCAGCGCCTTCACGTTGCAGCATCTCGTACAGGTAGCCCGTCAGGGCCAAGGCTCGGGCCTTGGCGTCATAGCCGGCCCACAGCAGCATCGGGCTTCCTGCGTCGTTGCTACGCTCCAAGTCCGGGAAACTGACGAAGCGCTCCTTCGGAACATCCAAAGCGCCGCGCAACTTCCAGTACACGCCGTCGCGGTAGTCGTCTTGCTTGTACTTCGGTGGGACGGGAATGGCACCCACGTCCGTCGCTTTACGTCGCGCCTGCTCCTCCTTGATGACCTCGATTGGCTCATCAGCCAGTCGCCGGGCCACCTCCGCATCGATCGCATCCTCACGCCTCTGCATCAGCCAGGTGTTTTGCCAGACTGCGCGCTTGCGCAAGCCACTGTCGCTGTAACGCAGCGCATCCAGATATGGCACGCTGGCCTGCTGCACCAGTGCCACAACGGTCGCGTGCGCGTCGCTGCCGCTGCCTGCATACAAGTCCAGAGCGCGCCGAAATTCTTCGTCACCAGACAAAGCATCGACAAGCTCGCGAACCGCACGCAATTTCGGTGCGGGATTTGCGTCGCGCTGCCACAGGTCTGGGGCTTCCAGGCGATTCAACAGCCACTCTTCGAGAGCCGCCTTCTCCAGCGTCTCCCATTCGGCCGTAGCCCAACGACGCTTGTACTCTGGTCGCTCGATCAGTGCTAGATCGCGCGACTGGCGAATGGCAGCGATCCGCCTTTCGACCACGGCACGGTAATTCGCGGGCCAATGGCTCGGGATCTCGGCAACGGGATGAGTCCCATGGCGTTCGAACCAAGTCGTTGCAGTGCTTCCGGTAGCGCAGTCTTGCGCAAGTACCAATTCGAAGGCGCGTTCACCAAAACCGATCGGAGGAGGCTCTCCGTCGAAGATCAACTCTTCAGGCGCCAAACCGTAAGATTTGTACACCTGCCAATCCAACTCCTCCTGCAGGGCGACCATCTGGCGCCGAAACAATTCGGCGGAATTTTTTGAGCTTATTAGATGCGTACGGGCCGGGACATTGTCGGTAATAAGTTGGTCCGGAAGCACTCTGGCGCGCTCAAGTGCCACCTGGTGAATCTGGAGAGAAACAGCGGTTGGTCGCTCCTCCACTGTCGGGAATCGACCAGCTACGGTTCCTGCGTACTCATAGAAGTCCTCAAATGCGTCCGTTCGTTGGCGCGCCCCTCGCTGATCGACTGTGCTGCCTTTGTTATGACAAACCTGCTTGAACCAGAAACAGGCAAGCGATGAGTTCAATAGTCCAGTTAGCCCGTGATACTGACTATCGCTGGAGTCGGCCGCAAGCTTGATGATTTGGGCTGATCTATTGAATACTTTCCCTCCGTTGTCCACGACAAAATGGTTATGCGTGGCGACAAAAGCGAAAGTAATCGAATCAGGTGGATTAAACCGGCGCAAGGAAATCTGATGCCACTCCCACCATGGCCTGCTTTCTGAGAAGTAGGTGCCACCAGAAAAAGTCGCTCGATTCCCCAGTACTGTGCGATATGGCCAAACCCAGCGATGAAGGCCTGGCATGGTTTCAATAGCAACAAGGTCCGTATCAGAGTACGGGAAAAGACTCGATTCGCTGCTACGTTCAACAAGCCAGTCGCGGACAACGTCGCCTACAACAAATCGCCTTACGTAACGCTCCTCTACCCCCGCTCGCTTGAAGTCACCCAGGTTGGCCAGAAATACACCGTCTGCATTTGTTTGCCCCGAGTAGCCAATCTCCACGACTTCCTCTGCAACAGTACTTTTATCATTCGCAATCTCCTTTACGAGATCTGCAGCCCCTCCGCCCCCCATAGTCCACGGGTGACTCGTGAAGGCGTCGCGACTAGCATCGGAAACGCTCACCCATTCGGAAATGGAACCCCGAATATCAATCTGATCAACGATAGCCCGCCAGACAACTCCCAACGCGGGATCTTCGGGCGTTTTTGGCTCACCTTTGATCCCCATTACAGCTCGAACCGTTTCACTCGCAGGGGCTCGCTCACGGCCAATCAAAATCACTGTCGGCGTGCCATGGCCTGGGATGTATGCCCCCGAGGTGTCAATTACATGAGTGAGGTCCACTTTTTGGAAAAATACCTCTACCAGCTTCTTTCCAAACTCGCGCTTCATGAACGAGTTGGCAACGATCAAACCAACAAATCCGGCCCGCTGTGTGGAGTCAGCTCGCTTGGCTAAAGCCCAAAAGCGTTCGCAGAAAGGTGCAACCAAGGCATACGTCCGATGACAACTTTGGTATCGCTGCCTATATAGCGCAGAGATCGCGCGATCCTTTACAGTGATGTACGGAGGATTTCCGACGACCACCGCATATTTGCGCGCAAGGATCACGTTGGTGGCGTTCAGGTCTTCCGCTGCGAAAGCATGGCGATAACGATGGTCTGCACCTGCTCCCAGGTTTTCTTGTGGGTTATTCAAGCCCAGTGAGATTTGCGCGCGCGTGTAATCACGCTGGTCGAAGCCGTGCAGCAGACTGTCGCCCGTTTCGATGTGCAAGTGGAAGTCTGGAGCGAGCCTCAATTTGTGGACGCTCGCCATCTTCAATGCGGCGATGAGCAGGCGGAACCGCGCTATCACCACCGCGTAGGGGTTGAGGTCAATGCCCGCGATGCGGTCGAGTGCCTCCTGCAAGGCCAAGTTGACGTTGTCCGGGCGCTTGCGCAGCCAGCGCGGGGCCAGGCGTTCGAAGGCGCCGAGCAAAAAGTGCCCCGAACCGCAAGTAGGGTCAATCAGGTCGACTTCTTCCAAGTTGTAGATGTCGAGCGCCGGGGTCAGGGTGCGGTCCAGGATGAAGGACTCGACAAACTCGGGCGTCTGCAGCAGCGCATAGCGTTCGCGGGCGGCCTCGGACAAGTCCTGGTAGAGGTCGCCCAGGAAGCGCGTGTTCCAGTCGGGGTCGGCAAAGTCGTGCACCAAGGCGCCACTGTCCGCGTTGGTGGCGCGAAAGAAGCGCACCAGTTGCTTGCCCATGTCGGCCGACACCGGGCCGAGCAGCAGGCTGCGCTGAACTTTCAAGACGTCCGACAGTCCAGGCAGACGTCCGGCCACGGCGAACACGTCGCGCAGGTAGTCGTTGTCGGACGCCGTGGGGTTTTGTAGATAGAAGGCTTCCTGCCGTGCCACGGCGGTTTGTCCCCGGCTGTCGGTGCCGGCGATCAACGGGGCGTCGAGCAGATCGTTGTCTTCGCAGAAACGCACGAACACGCAGGCAAGCACCCACGCCACAGCCGATTGCGTGAATTGGGCTTCAGCCCAAATGGCCACATCCTCTGATGTGCGCCCAGCGTCACGCGCGGCTTGCCAGTCGGCGGTGAGGTGTGTCCGGTAGCCATTGTTGTCGGTGACGAAGCGTTGCCGGAGGTCAGCCTCCAGGTCTCGAACCTGGAGCTTGAGGTCCGCCAGCAGTTTGGTGCGATTGATCATCTTGGTTTTGCCTTCGTGCTGGTCGTCATGACGGCGCTGCCGTGTGTGCGGTGGGCGTTCTCAAGCCAGGCGCGCGGGATGCGACCGTAATCTGTGGTGTTGATGGTGACCGGAACGGCTTCGCCATCCAGCACCGGGCGGTTGTCGGGTGTCAGTGGACTCGCAAGCAAGGCAATCAGCGGCGGGCGCTTGCCAAACATGCAGGCATCGGCGAGCTTGGCGAACAGGGGCATCTTCTGCCAGCGTGCTGCCAGACCGAGGTTCACCAGCAAGCCCGGCCGATCGTCCTGCAGGAGTTGCGCTTCGACCTTGGGCCAGACTTCACCGAGAACGGTGGTGAAGTTCTGCGCATCCACCGAACCTGCGGGCGCGGCATCGGCGGCCAGCAGGATGTTCCAGTCCACGTCCCACTCCTTGGTTTGCGCCTCGAGTAGGGTGAGCACGACCTCGTCGAAGTCGATGACTTTCAGTCCAAAGCGCTGCGCCAGTTCACGCTGCGCGATCGCGAGACCCTTGGGGTCGACGGACAAGGTGAGCAATTTGCCGCTGCTCAAGGCGTGCTTGATGCGCTCGTCGATCTGCAGAGCGGCCTGCACATCCGGCGCGGTCGCCGTGCGCGGACGGTTGTTGGTGCCGAAGCGGGTGATCTGCGTGGTGCCCGAAATGATGCCCGCTGAATAGAGCGTGACGAAGGCGCGCTTGGCGGCGTCCCACTTCACCTCCAGCCCAGCGTCCTTGAGCAATTGCTCCAGTTCTGTGGGGCCGGGCAGCGGCGCGGCCTCAGGGTAGCGAGCGAAGATCCGGCGCCGGATTGTCTCCAGGTCGAACTGACGCAAACCGAGCAATGAGTTGGTGGCCAGTTTGACGGCGCGCGCAGCAGACAGCTGGACTGGGTAGAACTCCAGACGCGAGGACAAAGCCGCCTGTCGGGCACAAGCGGCGGCCAGACGGATCAGTCGCTCAGAGCTCAACCCAGCATCGCCAGCCGGCGGCGGTATGCGGGCTAAGGTGTCAGCCACCTGTTGCGACGACGGCAGGGGGTCTTGTTGGGCCAGCCGGTCCGCTGCTTCACCCAGAACCACTGCGTAGCTGGCTCGAACCTCAGGAGCCGAAGGGTATAGCCCGGCCGCACCGCTGCTGGCCAAGGTTGCGACCACCAGATCGTCAACTTGGGGCGCTTCCACCAACGGGCGAACGTTGGCTGCGCGCATCACAAGTTGCCAGCGGGCTGCTTGCTTGGTGCGCTCGACGGTGATGACGGCCCGTGTCAGGGCTTCGGCCTCGCTGCGTCGGGCCGCGCCTGTTTGCACGCTCCCACGTCGGGCCAGCAGTGCGGTGGCAATTTCCCCAACGGTCGCAATGCCGCCCAAACCGGCCAGCACAAGGGCCACGTCGTCTCGCAGGTGGGTGATCTCTGGCTGGCGCGACATCCGCTCAGCCATCGACTGCAACAAGTCCTCCTGCAGCGGCGAGGTGCCTGGCTGCGCGCTCAAGCCGAGCCATCCCTCCAGTACCTCGAGTTGGGCCTCATCGCCTTTCTTGGGCACGAGCAAGGCAGCTGCGGCATCCACGGATAGTTTGGCTACGGTGGTATCTGCGGGCTCGTCATCCTTGGCCGCGCCACCGCTGAATTGGTGCCGCAGGCGGTCGGCAATTTGATGCAGTTCACGTGCTACAGCCAGCGCAATGCCCCGGTGCCTGTAGAGCCGATTGCGCGGCAAATCGGCCAGATCCCCCGCAGTAGCCAGCTCATCGCGGCCGATCCGGTCGAGCAGTTCGAGGTGACGCGAATCCAGCTCCAACGACTCAAGGGGGGTGCCCGGCGTGATGCCACCCGCCGCCTGTTCTTCGCCGAATGGCAACTGACTTTGCGGAGGTTGCGTCGTGTGCGTCGTGACAGGACGCGAGACGTTCTCGAATACCTTGCGCCATTGACGCAACATCTGCTCGGCGTTGTCAAAACGCTTGCGATGATCGCGGGCCAGCGCCCGGCTGAAGAAGTCGAGTGCCTGCTTGCGAATCGACGCGTCAAAGCGCTCTGAGTCCAGAACGATTTCCGACTTCAGGGTCGCCGGGTCGGCGCTGCCGTCGCCCCATTCGGGCAGTGTGCCGGTGGCCATCTCGTGCAAGGTAAGCGCGCAGGAGTAGCGCTCGGCATAGCCATCCCACATCCCGCGTTTGCGCAAGAACGGGTCCATGTAGACCCGTGTACCCGCGTTCAGGTCGGTAGCGGGCACACCCGCCAGCGAGAAGTCAAACAGCGTGAGGGTGAGTCGTTTGCCTGTCCCCGGTCGAATACCGATGTTGTCTGGCTTGATGTCGCGGTGCGGCACGCCCTCGCGCTCCAGGTACTCCACAACGGAAATCAGCTCTTCGCCAAACCGCTGCAGCAGGTCCAAACCCAAGCGCCCTTCTTGCCGCAGGCGCTCGCCCAGCGTTTCCTCTCCCGCCGAGGACAGGAACAAGGTCGCCAGTCCAGCAATTTCGAAGCGCTCAAAACACTGGACGATGTTCTGATGGGGCTGGAGTCTGACCAGCGTCTCGGCTTCCTGCTTGAGTCGATAGTTGTACTCCGACTCCAACGCAATCTTGAAGACACCCTGGCGTGGTTGTCCCGCGCTCTTGCGCCGCACCTCTAGGGCCAGGCTGGTACCGCCCTTGCCCAGCCGACGCAGGACTTCAAAGCCGTTGAGCTCATTGCCGGTGTTGGCCTCAAGCGGCGACGCCAGGGGGGACGCCGGTGCGGTCAGAGCGTCTTCAAGCGCCTCCTCGGCCTTGTCGAGCGCAGTCAGGAATTCGTTGGTCGAGCTGAACCGATCATCGGGCGAGGGCCAGGTAGCAAACTGGATCAGCTCCTCGATTTCGGCCAAGCACCCGTTGACCATCGCCGACAAGGTGAGTCCGGGGCCCTGTTCGCACTTGGTGACCAACTCATCGCCGCTGATGGCCGGCGGCTCACCGGCGAGGACGAAATACGAGATGGCACCAAGCGAGAACAGGTCCAGCTTGATGGCATCTGGCCGGGGCGCGTTGCGTGCTTCGGGCGCGAGATAGATCTCTTGAGTCACACGGTCTGAGAGCATTTCGACATGGAGCGTGCCCGTCGTCTCGCCCTCGGCCTCTTGCAACTGACGTGTAGCGATCTGCCAATCGAAGAGGGTGACGTCGAACGAATTGGTACCGACGGTCCTGACCATGATGGTCTGCGGTGACAGGCCCCGGTGGTAGAGCCGATAGCGGTGCGCCGCATCCAGTGCTTCGGCAATCGCGCGCACGAGCTTCAGCCGTTGCCAGAGATCGAGTTGTTCGCCTTGCGCCCGAATGAAGTGGTCGAGCCGTTGAAGTCCTTCGTCGTACTCGAAGATCAGGGCCGGCCCATGTTCACTGTCAATGAAGTCCGACGCGCGCAGGATGCCCGGATGGCGTATGCCTTCAAGCAATTGAAACTCTCGGCGAGCCGCGTCGGCCAGCATGGCGCGTTGCGCGGCATTGAGCGTGCGCTTGGCGGTGTAAAGACGGACTCGTCGCCGGAGGTTCTTCAGCGATACGTGCTTGGCCAGCCAGTCCTGGTGAAAGTCGGTCTCTGCGAGGACCTGTTCGAGCTGGTAATCACCCACGCGCCGGCTTTGCTGCGGCGGACGAATGCCAACGGTTTCCAGCGCCCGGTTGATGGACGTCGCCAGATCGCGGTCGATGGGCTGCGCGTTAGCGACCGGGGCTGTCTCATCGAACAGTTTGCTGGCAATGTCCGCCCGCAGATGCACGTTCTCTCGCGCGGGACCGGTAAGCTTGCAGCGTTGCGCAGGGTCCGACAAAAAGACCAGGGACTGGATAAAGGGCGTGCGACGCTTCTGGACAGTCAGTTGCTTGCGCAGGAGCGACGCGAGCTTCTTCGCCTTGCGGTTGGTCAACAGCAAGGGGTTATCATCGAAGTACTCTCTCCCGCCGTCCCGCCAGATCCAGGTGTGAGAATCGCCGCCGACTTCGCCAGGTCGGCTCTTTATCTCGACAAGAAAGATGCTGTAGCGCGAGATAATTAGTAGATCAACTTCGTTGATGCTCCCGTCGTCGGCGACAAACTCGAAGTTACTGTACGCGCGGAACGGTTCGCGGTTCGGCAGCGCGCGCTGGACAAAGTCGAGCGCATCCTGTTCCCACGGAAACTGAGACGGCGAAATCGTCTTCCAGCGCCCACTCATCGACAAACTCCTACTACGTTAGAGGCCTTAGCTAGACGACCTGGATGTGTCGTGCCGAGCCTTCCTTTGTTGTTTGGTGGGCGTGTCATATCAATCGCAATCTTGTTCGGGCTCGACGGGTTGCGCAAGGCGACTAATGCCGCTTCGATCTGATGTGGATCATCAACGCTCGCGTCGAACAGCGACTGCAAAAGACGGTCTACGCCGTCAGCGCTATGCCGTCGCGTCAGCTCATGTGCGTAGTACTTTGCGTGACAGGCAGTAATCAATCGACTACCCCCGCATTTTTTCCGGCCGCACCGTGACCAGCCGGTTCAAGCGTACGTGACTTTCCCTTGCCTACATGACGATCGTGATGCGTCACATACCCAGGCGCCAGCACCGCATTCGTCACGCCATACAGGGCCAGGTGGTCCCGCAACCAAAGCCGGTACTCCGGCCCGCGCAAACTATGATCCGGCGAGCAGTCAACACTCCACTTGCGCAGCACATAACCCGCCGTCGCAGCGCGTAACCGCATCTTGAGCATGCCATCGCGCATTCGGTAGTCCACCTCGGTAATCCTTGGATGGGGTTGATCAGGATGCGGCACGAGTTCGACCTCGACGATGCGCGACCACTGGATATCCTGATCCGATTGTTCACGTGCCTCAACAACACCGTCAGGCAGGACCAATGCCTCCTGAATACGCGTCAGTACGAAGTCACGGAACTCACCCGATTTGCGATCATAGGCACGAGCATGCCAACGCAGGCCTGTATCCAACAACGCGAAGGGTACGATTTCACGCTCACTACGTCCCGCGCCAATGGAGTGGTACTTGATGCGCAGCACCTGACGCTGTTTGATCGCCCGGGTGACCATCGCAAGGATGGGCAAAGCGGGCTGGGCCAGCCGCGCCGGGATATCGCACACAACCCCCGCTCGGGAGCTGACAGGCTCCCCATCCCCGTACCCCTCTGACAACCACGTGAGGATGCGTTCGGGAGAAAAATCAAACAAGGGGGAGAAGTTTGCTCCGAGCACGTAAATTTTTGCCCGGCCGTCATAGGCCAGGTTCCCCGGAGCCAGGTCACGGTACACGCTTAGATCGCGGGTCGCCGCCGCCGTTTGCACGCCAAAGCGATCAACCAGATCCTGCCGGCGCATGTCGCCCACAAACCAAAGCTTCTGCTCGATATAGGCCAGGCGGTCACGCTGCGCGTGGCTAAGAGCGTGTAACCGTTCTGGTGGCATCACAGGGGGCTGGTCCGTATTCAATAGGTTCCATTTTACCGCATAGAGAGCATCATGCCGCATCCTTCGGCAATTCATTTTAATCAAACATGCAGATCAAAATGATGTATATTAAGAATTATAAAGATCCTCTATAGGGACATTTCCATGTGGCTGATCACGACTTTCGGCTTCTTCAGCATTGTGCAAAAGCCCGAGGATGTCGCTCGGGGAACCCTTACCGTACGAGCCAGAGCGCGCAAAGACCTGCTGACGCTGAAACAGCACCATCTTCCCGACCTAGGGCCGATCGAGCAGAGCAACCACACGGATTATCGCTACCGGGCCACAGCTTCACGCATATCGATCGCAGCCGCTGTCGCCCACCTGACCGGCGAAGTGGATTACAGCAATTTCAAAAGCGCCGTTGAAGAACGTCAGGGCGCCATGCGAGCCAAGCTTTACCACGATGTCTGGCATGTGCTGTACGGGATTCAATCCAACCCAGCTTTCGATCCCCCGGAACCCAAGGCAGACAGCTACGGAGGCATCCTCATGAGCGGCGGGGGCAAGGTGTTGCTACGTGCGCCAGCCAATCAGCATGGAGGCTATGCCTGGACCTTCGCCAAGACGGCATCCAGCGCTGGCGATGCCCCGAAAAAAACGGCCATGACCGCCATGTACCAGAAAACGGGCTATGTGGGCCGCGTCCGCGCCGAAATTCCGGGGCTCTTCCAAGGCGACGACAGTCTGTCCAGCTACTTCCTGATGGACGTCGATTACCGGGAAGGCGAGCCCAACTGGCAAACGTCAGCACTGCGCTGGGCAAAGCCTGATGAGGCACGAGACCTGATTCGTCTTTCGCCCAACGAGGACGGCCGCAATCGCGATCTGGCGATTCTGGATGCAGCCGAAGCCACGCTGAAAACCATCCCGTACCTTGAGCACCTGGCGGTGCAGCCAGAGGACTGGGATGAGCTGCACGCCATGCCTGAGAGCAATGTCGTACTTCACCCGCGTCTGTGGTACAGCATCGAAGACATGGCCGCCATTCGCCGCGGCTTCTATCCGACTGTCATGGAACAGAAGTGGTTTCTGACCTTCACCGACAACCGCCTGCGCATGTACCGCAGCTGGACGGGCTACCTGATCTTTGATGTTGGATTCACGTTCGGCCCGAAAGGCGCCGCATATGTCAGCGATGTCATCGTCAACCGGGAACGTGAACAGTACCAGCAGGATGACGCCGATGAAGACCTGACCTTGATGAAAAATGTGATCCAGGGCCATCTGCTGATGCCGCTGGATGCGCCGGTAGAAGACGACTTCGCCCTCGCATTGCAGCAAGCGACAAAACCAAATTATCTGGGCTCACCCGATGTAGTGGGCAAGCTCATCGCCAGCATCATCGACGTCGTGGTACGCGATTACATCTCGGACCCAGAATTCCGTGACGATGTACTCAACACACGTGAGGAGGTCGCACTCACCGAAAGCCTTCCCTCGGAAATTGACCGGGGAGTGCTCGCGCGCGGGGTAATTTCCGCGCTGTCGGGTTTTGATGATGCCTACACCACAATGCCGACTTGGCACAGCGCCGGAGAACTTGGCTCGAACATCATGGAACACTTGGCGCCCAAGATCAGCTTTACCGGCTACGAAAGCCTCTATGAACTCGTCGCAGAAGGTATCAAGCAATTGATCGACAGGGCTTATCAACTGCTAATGGCCTATTACGAAGACCCACAAGCCACATGGGACGAGCACGTACTGCCCCAGTTACAGGCATTGCACCAGTACGTGACAGCCGTAATGCTTGGCACCAATACGGTAACCTACGGAAAGAAGACTCTGGACGATATCCGCTGGGAGGCGGCATGATGGTTCATCAGACACGCTAGGCCGGTGCTACGTCTGCAATTGCGATATTCAGCCGCATTTTTTCAGCTTCTCTGACCGCACCCAGCAGGTCGCCCTGGACGGAAAGACGATTACATCTTTGTACGAGGAAGAAACATTCCGGTTTTGCGGAAAGTCGTCTTGGGATGTAATCGAACAGCCCATCGTAGCGAGCTTCAATCCGGTCTATCAGGTATTCCGGATCACCGCGACATGCTCGAAATGCCGGAAGCGGGTGACCGTGCCCAGCGCCGCTACGCGCTCCACATTTCCGAGATGGAAGACATTTCGCAGCCTTGGCTGGCGTCACATCGGACGCTGGACTCCCGGGAGATCGCTGCCTTTTGCCCGTCATGCATCGCCCCCTGGCAAAAGGCAGCGCTTGGCACAGAACTGATCGAAGAGGACAACCTGCCCGTAGAATCCCGAATGGTCGAAGCTCAATAGCCCGAACAGAACAACCACCGTCGACATTCATTCGGTGCTGGAGATGGTGCTCGGCTGCTCGCTGACACCCGACATCGTAGCTGTATCCGAATGAACTAAAATTCAGACCTATATCACCCACCTGAGCATGGCCCTCGTTGCCGCTCCGTTGGCACGATCCCGTGCTGACGCATTCCGTCTCAGGAGTCTGGTGATGATCCCCATATGTCCCCTCGACTATTTGGTCGCCTTCGCGATCGCTTTCCTTCTCGGCGCGCTCTGGACGTTGTGCTTCGGCTGCTACGCAAACAAGATACGGCGGGAGGCGGCCGCCCATGCATGATCACCGCCCATTTGAACCTTCCGACGATGACGAGGAGTGGCTCCAGCACTGCAGGCGACCGCACGATCCACGCGAGCCCCCGGATGATCGTCACCTTGGCGATGAACTGCCCCGCTACCACTCTGGCACGCACAGCGTGATCTATCCCTGTCCGGCCTGCCAGTCATTACTGACTGAGCCGCGTCATCGTGCGCGGCGCATCGGCGGCGCAATTGGTGCTGCTGCCGGAGCAGCTAGCGCGGCAGCAGCAGCACTGACCGGAGCAGAAATCGGAGCGACAGTCGGTACGCCTGGCGGGCCATTCGGCGTGCTGTGTGGCGCCATTGCCGGCGCGGTCATCGCTGGACTGGCCGGAGCTGCCGCTGGCTGTGCCACTGGCGCGACACTTGGCGAATCCCTCGACCAGAAGGTCCTCGACAACTGGCGCTGCCGCGCCTGCGGACACACCTTCTCCATCCGGCCGGACTGACCGGCCTGCGCTTCTCCCCTTTCCTGTTTCCTGATCTTTCCACTGTCGCCCGGCTACGTGCCGGGCTTTATGCACTTGTCTGGAGGTTGATATGCATCTCGTCAGCAATATGGCCTATGTCGGCGAAACCCCGTGGCACGGACTCGGCAACCAGCTTTCTCCGAAACAGCCGATCGAAGTCTGGGCAAAACAAGCCGGCATGGACTGGAACATCGAATCGGCCGAAGTCCGGTTCGTCGCCGGACTGCCCGGTTCCGGCCTCGGTTCCATCCACGCGTTTCCCGAACAACGCGTGCTCTATCGCTCCGACACGAAAGCTCCACTGTCCGTCGTCTCGCCTCGCTATCAAGTCGTGCAGCCGCGCGAAATCTTGGAGTTCTATCGCGACCTGACCGAAGTCGGCGGCTTCGAGCTGGAAACGGCGGGCGTACTCAAAGACGGCAAGAAGCTCTGGGCGCTCGCCCGTACCGGCCAGTCGATCTCGCTCAAGGGCCGCGACGAGGTGAATGGCTTCCTGCTGCTCGCCACCGCCTGCGACGGCACGCTCGCAACGACTGCGCAATTCACATCGGTTCGTGTGGTCTGCAATAACACCTTGCAGATCGCGCTCGGAGACAGCGCCGGTGCCGTCAAGGTACCGCACCGCAGCCAGTTCGATGCGCAGGCGGTCAAGCGCCAGCTCGGCATTGCGATCTCGTCGTGGGATGGGTTCATGGTGCGCATGAAAGCATTGTCGGATCGCAAAGTCTCCGACACGGCGGCGGAAACGTTCTTCCAGCGTGTCTTGACGTATCCGGCGAGTACAGGTTTGCCTGCTCCGGCGACAAATGACAGCGCGATCAAGACTGCGCACGCACTGTACGCCGGTCGCGGCAAGGGTGCCACTTTGCCGTCTGCCTCGGGTACGGCATGGGGTCTCGTGAACAGCATCACCGAGTTCGTCGACCATCAGCGCCGGGCACGCAGCGAAGATCACCGGCGCGATGCCGCGTGGTTCGGCGCTGGCGCCACGCTCAAGCAGAGAGCCTGGGACGAGGCGATGAAGCTCGTCGCATGAAATTTCCATTCCCTGTTGTTACGTCATATATGCCCGGCCGGGGTTTTCCCCGCTGGGCATTTTCACATCTGGAGGTGGTTATGTCTCAAGCTGAACCGGCAGGACGGGGCAGAAACCGTCCGGCATTACGGCTCGTGGAAACGAAAGACCTCTCACGCGACGAATGGCTATCCGCGCGGAAGAACGGGATTGGCGGATCGGATGCGGCGGCAGCCATCGGCCTGAGTCCGTATATGAGCCCGCTGGAATTGTGGCTCATCAAGACCGGACGCGATGCGAACGTGCCCCGGCCCGATGCGGACGACACGACGGAGCCCGTGTATTGGGGCACGTTGCTCGAACCTATTGTCGCCGCGTCGTACACGAAGCAGACCGGAAACAGGGTGCGGCGGGTCAATGCCGTGCTCCGGCATCGGTCTATCCCCTTCATGCTTGCCAACATCGATCGTGAAGTCGTCGGCGTGCCCGATGTGCAAATCCTTGAGTGTAAAACGGCCGGAGAGTTCGGCGCACGGCTGTGGCGCGAGGGTGTGCCCGAATACGTGCAGGTGCAGGTTCAGCACCAACTTGCCGTCACGGGTAAGCGGGCGGCGGATGTGGCCGTGCTGCTCTGCGGGCAGAAGCTTGACGTGCACCGGATCGAACGTGACGACGCATTGATCGCACGGCTCATTCCACTCGAAGCCGCGTTCTGGCGATACGTGGAGACCGATACGCCGCCGCCCGCGGATGGCTCGGAATCGGCTGATCGTGCGCTGCGCCACCTGTATCCGGGAACCGGCGGGACGGTTGATTTCAGCGACGACCGGCGCATGTCGTCGGCGTTCGCCGACCTGGTTGCAGTTCGGGCCGACATCGAGCAACGCGAGGCGCAGGAAGCGCTGCTCAAGCAGACGATCCAGCAGGCGATGGCCGAAGCCGACCGTGCGATCTTCGAGACGGGTTCGGTGTCGTTCAAACGCAGTCGCGATAGCACCGGTGTCGATCTCAAGCGGCTGCTTGTCGATCACCCTGAATTCACGACACAGTACGCGCTCACCAAACCCGGCTCACGCCGGTTTCTCGTGTCCGTCTGAACCACTTCCTGCAGTTCCCGCGGTTTTCTCTTTCTCCCACGTTGGTTTGCTTCGCCCATCAGTTTCTCTTTCCGTTGTCCGTTTCCCTAATCTACAGGAGAACCACCATGCTCAAGGGCCTCTCAATCACGCCACCCGTGATCGGTCGCATTTCCATTGGCCGTGTCGTCGAAAAGAACGGTAAACGCCTGCCCGAGAAGGACGATCAATTTACTCTGACGACCCAGGTTCAGCAGCGCGGCGAATGGGTGCTGCATCCGCTGAACGAGTCGTTGCGCAAAGTCACCTCTGGCAAGCTTCGCGCGATTCCCGTGCGTTTCCTGTTTAACGATCCCAATCTGAACCTGCGCGCCGAGTATTCGCTGTTCGACCGCGATACCGGGCGACCCGTATGCGTCGGCAATGGCGAGACGTGTAGACGCGCGGGCGACGCAGGCATTGAAGCGCTGCCGTGTCCGTCGCCAGACGGCTGCGCATTCGGGCAGGCGGGCAACTGCAAGCCATATGGTCGGCTGAACGTCACGATCGGCGACGAGGATGAACTTGGGTCGTTCGTCTTTCGCACAACCTCGTTCAACTCGATTCGCACGCTTGCCGCACGGCTTCATTACTTCAGCGCCGTGTCAGGCAATCTGCTCGCGTGTCTGCCGCTGGAGTTGAAGCTGCGCGGCAAGTCCACAACGCAGAGTTACCGGTCTGCCATCTACTACGTGGACCTCGGGGTGCGCGGCGGCGCCACGCTCGAGGAGACGATCACGCACGCACGCGAACTCGATGCGCGCCGCAAGGCTGCCGGTTTCGATCAGACGGCGCTGGATGCCGCAGCGCGAACCGGTTTTGCCAACGGCGCTTTCGAGGACAGTCCGGAGGACGGTGCGGCCGTCGCCGAAGAGTTCTACCCGGAGGGCGAACCGGATGGATCGAGCGTCAAGGCTCAGACAGAGCAAGGCCAGACCGGAAACGATCGGCCGACGCTGCGCGACAAGCTCGACCGGAAAGCAGCGCTCCTTGGGGGAGCCGCCGCATGAGTACGCGTGGCGTTGCGCCGTCGCGCTGGTCAATCGTGCTCGCAAGCGGGGCCACCGGAACCGCCATCTGCATGTCGGTGCTTGCGGGCTGGCAACGCGGTGGGCGACTGTCCGAGCGCCTGGTGTGGGTGGCAATCGGTATCGTAATGGCGAGCGCCGCCCACCTCCTCCCTGCCCTTACCCGCTCAGCTCGACGACCGGTTCGCTGGGTGGCTAGCTGCTTGTGGATCGCGTGTATGGGGGCGGCTTGCTACGGTCACGCGACGTTTTTCCTGCTGGCGCAGCAGCACGCAGGTGAAGACCGAGCGGCATCAGTCACGCCGACGGTCACGACGCTTTCGGGTTCGTCTCATCACAGTCTCACGGCGATCATGACGGAACGGGCGAGGGTGACGGGCGCGCTGGCTTTCGCCAATACCCGGCATTGCTCGCATGACTGTTCAACGTTACTGATCCGTCGGGCATCGCTGGCGGCACAGCTCGATGCGCTGAACGCTGAGGCCGACGACGTCAGGCGAAGTCGGACGGCGGATGACCGGGCAGAGGAACGACGGGACACGCTAACGGCCGATCCAGTCACAACGCGACTGGCGGCGTCACTCGGCACAAACGTGACTCGCATCGATCTGATCTCGGGACTCGCGTACGCCGCGATACTCGAAGGAGTTGCCGCTCTACTCTGGACGGTCGCGCTTCAGTCACGAATCAGGGGGGCAGTCACGCCGGAGGTGATAGATCCGGTAACGGTCAGTCACGTCAGCGTCGCGCCTGGTCGCGTGTCGGTTAGCGAACCCGGTACAGAGACTGTCGCGTCTCCAGTTCCCCGAGAGACGCCGGAAATCGAAGTCATGAAACTCGCCCGGGATGTCGCAGCAGGTCACGTGCGCGCAACCGTTGCCGATATCCGCCGCCACAAGGGCTGCTCGCAGGCCCGCGCGGCAGCCTTGCGCAAGCAGCTGAACGAGCTCTCCCAACCCTCGTAAGCCAGGCGCCCGCCTGGATTCTTTCCCTTAAATCCCGTGTATCCGATTCCCGTCGGAGGCGGACGCACGTCTATCCACTGGAGAAAACCATCATGAATCTGCCGTCCATCCACCTCGCTCGCCCGCGTCTGAAGCCCGGGAAGATCTTCGTCACACCCGCGGCGCTGAAGGCGTTGCAGAGCGCGGGCATTTCCCTCTTCGACCCGCTGCTCCGACACATACGCGGTGACTGGGGCGATATTCCAGAGAGTGATCGCCAACAAAATGAACTTGCCCTGACGGCCGGCTTACGCATCCTATCGAGCTACGCGCTACCGAACGGTCGACGGGTGTGGCTCATCACGGAATGGGACAGGTCGGCGACGACCATCCTGCTGCCCGACGATTACTGACGTGCTGATGGCAAAAGCGTCCTCGCCAGTTTGCGAGGGCCCGTGTTCATTTCGTTAAAGAGCGAGCGCCTTCGGGCGCTCGCTCACCCTGGTTCGAGATTTTTTTGCACGTTTCCAGATAATTTCGTCCCATGCGGTGCAATGCATACCGTGGAGCGTAAGTGAAAACGAAAGCGTCTCAGAACGGCCAAGCGACGTTCAACGGCATTGCGTTGAACTGCCAAACTTCGGCCATCGCTGTCATTCGCTCCGCATGGTCCCCGTGCTCAACGGATGCCCGCTCGCGAGTGAAGCCTAGGACTGGAGTCGACCCCATATAGCCGTTCGGCGCCCCATCGGGGGAACGGCGGCTTTGCCGGCCTAACGGTCTCTCGCGTACATCCGCTGCAGTCTAACTGTCCGTCTTAGCCGTGTATCCAAAGGTCTATCTCGAATGCGCCTCCCTACTATGGCATTGGGAGTTCCATCGGTATAGTCTTTACGAATCCTGGGCGATCCACGGTTCTTATATGACGAACGAGACAGAACCGAAGGGAAATAACCCGCCGCGGGCGGACAGTGGCGTCAATGCCGCTGCGACGGCCGATGCCACCGACGAAGGTGCCGAGCGAAACCCCGCGTTAAAGCCCCGGCCTGATTTTGCAGCAAAGGCGTCCGATCTTGAAGCGCTTAGGGATGCGGTTGCTGATGCAGCGAGCGTTGCGGGCGGGCTATGGTTAAGCTATATCTTCACATTCTTTTATCTAGCTATTGCGGCTGGCAGTGTGACGCACCGCGACCTTTTCTTCGAGCGACCGGTAAAACTACCATTCCTTAACGTCGACCTTCCTCTCGTTGGTTTTTTCACCTTAGCACCAGCAATTTTTATTGCCGTACATACTTACCTGTTGCTGCACCTTGTTTTGCTGGCGACCAAAGTTGGCGCGTTCGCTATCGAACTTCATTCGCAGGTCGGCGACGATAGTCAGAGAGAACGACTCCGTGGGCAATTGCCGAGTAGTATTTTCGTTCAACTGCTCGCAGGCCCGCGTGAACTCCAGCATGGTCTGATTGGCTTAACTCTGGGACTTATCGCACTTTCGAGTCTCTGCGTCGGACCGCTTGGATTACTCATATTTTTCCAACTTCAATTTCTGCCCTATCAAGATGATGCGGTTGTGTGGTGGCAACGAATCATTGTGATTGCGGATGTCGGGTTACTTTGGATTTTGTGGCCGACCTTCTGGCGAGGAAATCAGGCACCCTCGTCCAATGTCAAAAACGGCACCTTTATACTCCTTTCCTGCGTAAGTCTTACTGCTGTTATCTTCGCCTTCGCGATTGCCACGTTTCCCGGCGAGTGGCTTGAAGACCGCATACCTACGATCGACATAATTCCATTGAGGGACGCAAACGGCGGGCAATGGCACTTTATCTCCCCTCATAAATTCTTGGTTGCCGGGGATGTTGATTTGCGGACACGCAGGCCAGTTAGCCTCTGGTCTAATCGGCTCGTACTTCCGGGAATTGATGTGCTTGATCGTTCTAAATTTGATACTGAGGCGAAGACGATGGACGCGACAGAAACGCTGTCATTGCGCGCTCGCCACCTACAAGGCGCTGTTCTTATTGACGCTAACTTGAGGAAGGTGGACTTTACTGCGGCAAAATTGCAGGGCGCGTTGCTTACCGACTCCGACCTGCGGGGCGCAAACTTCGGATGTACACGTGCACAGTTGCAAACTAAGGACTTCGAATGCACTCATCTCGAGGGCGCTGTTCTTGTGGGGGCACATCTAGAAAACGCAAACCTGGTTGGAGCACAACTTGCCGCCGCATCTCTAACAGTGGCTCATCTTCAAGGGGCATCGCTTGCCGGCGCTAACTTGTTAGGAGCATATCTTGGCGGAGCTTATCTTCAAGCCACGACGCTTGACAACGCTGATCTTCGGGGAGCTGTACTCTCAGAGGCAGATCTCAGCGAATCGTCATTCGAAGGGACGCAACTGCAAGGAGCAGTACTCTCTGACGCTAAAATTCAGTACTCTTCATTTCTAAGAGCGTTCGTTTGGCGAGCAGACATTCTTGGGGTCTCCGCTAAAGACACGATTGTGTCCGCTCCTGAGACTGGGCCCAAGGACGTGTGCGGGAACACAACCGCGAAAGAAAAATGCACATTTGTGGTCTACTCGCCAGAAACTTTTCATTCACTAATGCGCCGGCTTGCGGAAGATGTCCCCGCAGGCGAACTTCGGGTCAATGCGCTTCAGCGAATTATGCAGAGACTCAATCCCGAAACACCGTTAAATGAAGAAAAACGGATAACCGCTGCGTGGATAGGATTCGAGAGATCGTCCCCTGCAAAGACTGTATTCGAGAAGGGGCTCATGTCGCAGTTGCGTGCTACCGCTTGCGCGGTCGAAGGTGCGCCCTATCCGCTTCTCGGAGTTCTCGATCGACTCTGGGAATACACTATCGATGAGCCTCAACTTAGTCCGGCGAAGCTCGCGCTAATCGATTCGCTTCTCGACGAGAAGCACTGTCCCGGCGCTCAGGGCCTATCAGCAGCCAAAAGAGGTGAGCTCCGTCAGATCCGGGAGCAAAGTGTAGGCGCAATACCCAACCAAATGGCCAAGCGGCAGAGGTGACTGATTGGCGTTCTCACGGTAGCTGTTGCCAACGGCAAGTAAAAGTGCGGTCGAAAGTACAGACTGTATGAGACGCCGGATAATACGCGCAACGCGGCGCCCCGGACCCTGCCGTAGGACGGTCCATTGGACGGCACAAGTCGAAGTCAACCGCGAAATACGAATACCCCGCTTCCTGCTTGTTCCGACCATTCCAGGGCATAGCGACAGACCATTATGCGGGTCCTGCGTCGCGCGCTGATAAAATCCCGCACAGAAGGATCGCCCTCCAAGGTCAGGACAGTCATGGATTACCGCGTCAGCTACGAACACAGCCTGAAGAATGCACCTGATGCTCATGGGGCGAAGCTCACCGATAGATCAACGGCCCTTAGCGAATAGTCGCTACGCGAGGCGACTTCGATCCGCGTCCACGCTGAGTGTTGCGAGCACTACTTCACCCTCCGGACATCGAATGGGCGCGCGGTTGTGAAGTCAATCATGCTTGCTAGCGACTCAACACAGTGGCGATTCATTTGATCGAAGAAGTCACCCCTGACTGGCAACCGCGAATAATTCGGTAAATAGCGCGCGCTCTTGCAAAACAACCGCCATTCTCGAAACATCGCGAGCCGCGGTGACGGCATCGCGCAACTTCTCGTCGCTCCAAGGAGCGCGGCGTGCGGCTTCAATCATCAGTGACAGAGAAGTTCCTGATGCAGCCCTCGGAAATCGCGCGGCCAATATCCGTCTTGCTTTCTTGTCATCTAGAACCACGCTCCCTAAACCTTCCACTGCCATGGCGATAGCTGCGCTTTCGCCATCATCCAGGGTTTCTGTCGACGAGCCGCTTAGCAATGAGAGGTACGTTTCGTACGCCCGTTCTGACATCCGGCAGAGTTTCAATGATCCATCGTCGAACAGTGGTTGCAGAGGAGCACTCTCGGTTCGCTGCCCCGGCATGCGTCGAACCTCGGCCGCGGTGCGCTCCTCCACCCAACATGGAACGCCTAGAGCCTGCAGTAGCTCTTTGGGTATCCCCGTTCCGAGAATATTGAATAGCACACTTGCGTCCAGTACCAACGGTCCGCCCGGAAATTCACTAGATGGTAAGCTCAAGCTCGTCCCCTTCGCCTTCCGGAACCACATGCTCTAGTACATCTCGCACAGAACCCAAGTCCAGTTGCAGCTTTTTCGCAATCTGCTGCTCTGATAACAAGCCCTTTTCGAATGCCTCTGCAGCCAGTAGCATGGTCCGCGGGGTAAAACGGTTAGAGGTTTCCGGCTCGTCCAGCTCGCGCCGTACCTCTTCAAGGTGCTGCGTTCCTAGTCCCTTCGCCTTCAGTGCCTCATAGGTGCCTTTCGGCAAAAGGCCCAACCCTTCGAGACGACGCGTCATCGCTTCAATAGAAGTATGGAAATAAACGGCCATTGCAAGTAGCTGTCGGACGGAGAACTGGCCCGCAGCATCGCGCAGTTCGGCCGCCTTCTTTCGGACCGTCATTGCGGGCATAAGCAACGCTCGCGCGAACGCATCGCAGAACCTTTCTTCCCTGTCGCCTGAATCACTTTCAAGAGTATGAATGACCACACCGGAACGTCTCAACAGAGCATGACAAAGCTCATGCGCGATAGTGAGGCGTCTGCGTGCAGCGGGGTGAACTGCGTTCACGACGATGAATCCCCCAACTGATTCATCGTAGGCGAAAGCTCCGCTAATCCGCGGGGGAAGGCCGCGCTCGAATACGCGCAACCCCATGTCTAGCTCGACAAGAGATATGAGGTCAGGTATTGGACCAAAGCCGATGCCTAGGCGTTGTCGAGTAGCGAGTGCGACGTCTTCCGCCTGCTGCTCGACAGGCCCAGACTTAGAAATAGAGATGACTGGCAAGTCTGGCTGCAGCATCGGTCGGTCGAGCATGGCTTCGAGCTCCACCGACGCTGCGGCAAGCTTGTTCAGAAGCAAATGCGCGGCAGTGCTATCGGCGTCATCACTGCTCGAGTGAGACCGAAACTTCAACTCCATGTCCAAACTTGGCGTGCCATCAGCGAGAAGCTCGCTCTCCGACACGGCATACAACTCCGCAAATGCTCGCAGCTCATCGGACGAAATCGATCGCTTTCCGTTCTCGATGGCGACCACAGTCGTACGCGCGAATCCAAGGTTCTGCGCCACCGCTTCCTGCGTCAACTTTGCTAGCGAGCGGGCGCTTTTCAGTCTCGGCCCTAAGACCTCGGGACGGACCTTCAATTCGATAGCCATGCTATCCCCTCGCAGTTCGTGAAATCCATGAGTTTCCGCCGCACGCAGAGAGGAATGCACTCCACTCTGCCGCGTGACAATTCAACAAACTGATCAAGCCGTTTGTCGTACTTTCGATGCCACCGTCAACGAACCGGGCTAAATCAACGGCGGTAGCTTGAGCGGCGTTGTGACCCGATGCCGAAGCCAAATCGGCGAGACGTTGCATGTCTCTAGCACCGTTTCTCGCAAGGTCAGAGAAAAATTTCATCTTGACCGCACCATCCCCCGGCCGCAGCGCTGATTCGAGCGTGACTGCGGTCAAGTCTTCAAAGAGGTACTCGGTCGCGCCGTCGAGATTTACGGAGTGTTCCGCAGAGCGCCTAAGAAGACAGTTTCCGCACACGCCACAGTGGAACATTTGTCCGTCGCGGGACGTGAGCCGCGCATCGCATGAGCACGACCAGTGCCTCTCCAAGACTGCTCGCACGTTTTCGCCAGCATCCGACAGCGCACGCAAAACACCGCCCTTCGTTTCGAAAAGCGCCGGATGATAGAACTCGACCTGCTTCCCCGTCAATGCTTCAATGAAGCGAGAAAGTTTGGTGGTGAAGCCGGGATAGCAGCTCCGGTGTTTCGCCTCGTGCCCGGTCATCACCAACGATCCGCCAATGCTGCCTTGACCGTTCTCGGGAATCATGACCTTGTTTGCTCCCGACTCGATCGCGCCGAAACTAGCGAGGAGATAGAACATAAACGGGCGAGACCTGAAGCTGGGCTCTCCGCGCCGCATCGGTTTTACCGAAACGGGAACTCGCACGTACTGGATGCCTTCAGATGCCTTGCGTTTCAACTCGTTGCCATGAGCCAAGCCCGAAGCGCGGGCATCGGCATAAACACAAACCACTTCTGTACCCGGTTGTCTCAGTTGCCACAACCGGACCTGTCCGTAAGAGTCCAAACCGTGGCTGAAGGGAACGAAGAGTAACTCTCTGTTACCGAGCGATATGTCAGTTAACGGCGACTGCTCCAACGTTGGGGGGGCGCCCGTTCGCTCCGTAAAAGCAAACGACCAGTTATCTCCGGTCAAATAATTTAGACAATGCACGAGCGAGTCTTGAACCGCTTGCTGCAGCCAAAGGTCTCGCTCGAAAACGGGAAGCTCAATGTGCAAACGACGCCCCCAGCCCTTCGCATGGTGTCGCATAAGCTTTCGGTCAGCATACTTGACCGCACCAATCAACGTCATCAGGTCGTGAGCGAGCCCGTCCGATTGCCGGAAGCAATACGCGGAGAGGCGATCTGGGCGCACCTTGATGTCGTCGCCCAAGCGAACCAAGTGGACTTTAGGAGGCTTGCGTGCGCGCCTGTCCGCAACACGCCTGTCCGTAACACGGAAGCGGGCTGAGGGCGAACCGGCAGGAGAAGTGGCTTGGCGATTCATAGGTTTATATCTAGAGACAGACCTAGCATCTGGCCCTTATCTAGCTTCTTCCGCATGCGGGGGGCTGGCTCCGAGGTGAAGTCGATGTCGGCGGCAAGCTTGGCCATGGCGCGACGCAATTGAAAACTCTGCATCTCACCAAACTCATCAGCGACACTCAATGCGCAGTGCTCAATTCCGTGACGGGCGCAGTCGCTAACCACAGCTGCACGGACCACGCCCTCCAACTTATCCATAGGACCGCCATAGGCTACCTGGCGAGCAACCTCGCAGACGTTTCTCTCAAGCGGCGAGCTGGCGCTTTGCTCGAAGTCGTCCACGACGGCGAGAACGCTATCGATACCGAAGAGATCCCCGCGCGCTTCTTCTACCTTGAACGCGAGCTCCGCGAACCAAGTCGAGCGCACACCATCCTCCCATTCGCGGCACGAAGCTCGATGGATTTCAAGCACAGCCTCGGCCTTGTCTGGCAATTCCACAGCTCGCACGGCTTTCCGCCAATGCGGCCGCAACGCTACAGTCGTATGCAGATCATCACGCATCCACACTCTCCGCCCGATTCGGATAGGTACATCATAGGCCACATCGTGACAATGTCAATTTATTTTTATATTAACTTTCGACATTGTCAAATCGGGTTAGGAAATTGTGGACCGTCGTCAGCGGAGTGCGATGGGAGCACCGGGAGAATTGACGTTGCGTCAAGCAGAGCGACTTACGCCTGCAGTTGGCTCTTTCGGCTCTTTCGGCTCTTTCGGCTCTTTCGGCTCTTTCGGCTCTTTCGGCTCTTTCGGCTCTTTCGGCTCTTTCGGCTCTTTCATCGGCAGCCGATCACGCATACATCACTTTGCTCTCGGTGCATCCCATTTCGCCGTCATCGCCGCGATTGACTATGGATCGTCCGCGGGGAACAATCTGCGTCACATTTTTAATTAGGTTGTCATGCCATGCCCGGTAGCGATCAAGTCCCTGAGGAACATCGGAAGCACCTGCAGGAGTTCGCACAGGCGCGGTCTCCGGAGACTCGACAAATCGCGTTAACGGCGCTGATCTCTGGAAAATTCCTGCCGAAGTTCGCCGATGCACCGGAAATTATCGAGGGCAAACGTCGCACGCTCATAGATGCCGTGTCTCACGAAACGCCACGTCTTCGCCTGTTGGCCATCGCCGAAATCATGCGACTGGGTCAGGTCGTCAAGCGTTGGCAACCGGAAATCACGGCCGCACTGGAACAGGCGTTCGTGTCCGAACTGCCGCCGATCAGCCTGCTCGACGAGGCGGACGATCGCCTGAACCTCGCGCGCGCCTTGTCGCAGTTCCAGCGCGACTGGCTCGTGGATTATCTGGCGACATCGATCGTCGAGGAGGAGCAGGGCGAAAAGGCGCGCGCCGAACTCATGGCGGCGCTTTTGGTTCGCTGCGATACGCTCGCCGCAGCGGTCGCGAAACTCGCGGCGCGCTTCAAAATGCTGCGGCCCTCGACCGATTCTCCCGCGAATACCGTGGCGCGCCGGCTCACGCGGACGCTTAGCGCCTTGCGCGCCTGTTTGCCCGAACTTGACCTCGAGGCAGGCACGGAAATCGGTGCCGCGCTAAATACCATCGTGGAAGGCGCGTTCTCCGCATCAGGCCGGCCGGACGACGAGAAAGCAAAGATCGAACTGGTACGCGAGACGCTTCTGGCGCTGCACGACATCGTCCGCACGCGGTTCTCCGTGGTCGCAGACGCAACCACGTATCAGGTCGTGAGGTTGTGCAAGCGCTTCTGGCGTTCGAGCAGTTGGCCGGACGAGCTTGCCGGCGCACTCAGCAAACTTATCACGGACGTCTCTGAGGCGCTGATCCTGCTCGGCCGCCAAGGGCGGCGCGATCAGTCACTTCTCGATCAACTTGACATTCTGTGTAAATACCCAGAACGCGCGCGGGCGATATCCAAATCACTGGCGGACCGGCATATCGAGCTCGACGAATCTGTACGCAAATGGCTTTCACGCGAGCGGGACACGGATTCGACGCTTTCAAGTCATGCTGCCGAAGAAATGGCGGCAAGCAACGCGGACGCGAGCATCGGATTGGCGCTGCAAACCGTGCGCGAGGCGCGAGCAATGGCGGCTGGTCTTGGCGAACCGCTTTTGTCGGGACTGGAGATCTATGAGCCGAATCTGGCGGGTGCCACGCGGGCGCTACTTGACACGGTGAACGCTTCCGCAGTGGAAATTGAACAGGTGGCCAGGTTGCGCGGGATCAGCCTGTACGGGAATCGAGGTGAGGAAATCGATGTCGCGCCAAAATTTTTTGAAGTCGTCGGTGCGACGCCGCGAAGCCGAATGACTGTGACGCAGCCTGCAGTCGTTCGGATTCGCGAAAACGGGGATATCAGGGACGTAATCTTGAAAGGACTTGTCCAATAGGACCTATCGAGCAAGACGCGTCGAAAACTAATGTGGGTATGCGTGACGGAGACCAGAAAAAATGGACGAGAAGATTGCGTATTACTTGATTTCGAGTTTGATCGACCGGGTCGAGCACGGCACGGTCGGCTCAGTGTCGGAGGTAGAGAAGGAAGCGTTGAAGGTCGCGCTTCGCGCCCTGACCGGGTATTCGTCTGCTTCCGCGGAAGTCGCTAAGGTAGCGTCCGCCGATGTCGCCAAGGTGGTTAGGCAAGCGGAGGAGGCAGCAGCCGAAGAACTGGACGTTGAGCCCGGAATTCGCGACCCCGACGCGATCGACTCTTCCGCAGGGTTGAAACCATCGATCGAACCGCCGGAACTCGAAAAGCTTGGGACCGTGGAACTCGTGCTCGACGCCTTAAATACCGATGCACCAAGCGACCCCGGGTATCTGCTGTGTCTGGACTTCGGCACGGCATCGTCGAAGGCATGCGCTACGAAGGGACGCATGCACTTCGGACTGGAATTGGGACGAGCAGTGGGGAGCGAAGGATTCACGCTTCCCTCGTCGATCTTCGTCGACGACGGCAAAGTCTATTTCGGCTTCGAAGCGATCGATCGTAGCGAAAGCATGGTGGAAGCCGGTCGCCAGCGTCTCGACTCCATCAAGAGCTGGCTCAGCTTCGCGGACCAAGTCAGTATCGACACCATGCTTCTTTCCGAAGCGCTCAATCCCGGCCCCACCAGGTTGACGCAAGGTGACTTCCTGCGTATCTATCTGGCGTATTTCACGGACATTGCCACAACGCAACTCTCGACACTGTCAGTTGAAGGGGCCCCGCTTGGACGGTTCATGAAGCGCCGCTATGCGCGTCCCTGTGGCCGCGACGCGCAACAGGCAGCTTGGGTCGACACACTGATGCGACGCCTGTTGTCCGAGGCGCAGATCCTTGCCGACACATTTCACGGGCAATGGGCGGGCGGCATCGATATCCGATGCCTCAAGTCGGCTATCGATGCAGTAAGAAAGCTTGAGCAGCGTCCGGAGTTTCTCATCGGTGACGGCGTGCCGGAACCGGTCGCAGTCGCAGCGACGGCGATCGAGAGCAGCGAGAATCGCATCGACGCGTATATGGTCGTCGACGCGGGCGCCGGCACCACCGACTTCGGCTTGTTCCTCGCGCTCCGCAACCAAGATATAGATGAGCCGAAGGTGGTCCAAGTCGCGCCATCGATCAAAGGATCTGGTCAGGCAGGAGACAAGATCGACCAGTGTTTGCAGGCGTTCATCGGGCAGCGGGAAGGATTCGATTCCAAGAGCACGCACGGCGCGATGATCGAAGCGGACTTGCGCCGGCGCATTCGCGTTCTCAAGGAGCTCCTGTTCACGACGGGAACGCTCGAGTACACGCTGGCTGACCGAACCGTCGGCTCCTTTACACGCGAAGAGTTCTGCAATGATTTTCGGGTACAGTCGTTCGCCAAATTGCTGCAGAAAGGCTTCGTCGATGCGCTGAGCGACGTGAACGATAGCTATCTTGACTACCTGGCTCGCGATCCGGTGAAGCTACAAGTCATTCTCACTGGCGGCAGTTCGCGCTTACCGATGATCCAGGATCTCGCACACGGCGTGATCGAGGTGAAAGGCAGGAAAATCTCGCGCGTTCCAGTTGAGGCCATGCCCGACTGGATGGAACGCGCGACCGACGCGATGAGAAGCGTGTATCCGCAACTGGCGGTTGCCATCGGCGGCGCAGAGGAACAATTGCCCTCCACGGACTTCGCACCAGAGGAGTGGTTCCGCAAGACGCATAATTCGGTCGTCGCAACACGAGACCCGATCTCGGGTGCATAAGACAGCACAACGATCACCGAAACAAAAAACGGCACTTCCAGTTTCGGAAATGCCGCTTTTTTGTCCAACAATGTGGCGTGTCAGTGGTCCAGCTACGCTAGCGCGTCGCGCCTCTCTTTTATATTGGGACTGCCACGGGCAAACAGCATTCCGAGTGCCCATCGCCGGGCACAAATCATTGAGCATTGCCGAACCGCTTCTCCGCCGCCAACTCCCGATGCACCAGCCGATGACAGTTTGCGCATAGGCACTGAAGGTCTTCGAGCTTCGTCTTGTGGCCGTCTTTCATTTCACTCATCTGCGTAGCCGCATGGTGCACCTCGATACACGCTTCCGCGTCCGCTGTGCCATACGCGGCGACGGGGTCACAGCCACATCTCTCGCACGTCAACTTTCCGTGCAGCCGAAGAAACTGTGCCTTCTTGGCCTTCGACACTTGCGCTCTTTCTCGCGTCCTGTGTAGACGCAGTCGCACGCGACCTTCTTCGAAAGTTGACTCATCATTCTCCGAATTTTGATCGCCTCGAGTTTCCGCGTTTTTTGGGATCACCTCAAAGCCAGCTTCGCGCAGCAGTCTGACACACGGCGACGCCTCGCCGCCTGAGAAGTGCTTTGGCTCAATTGGTCGGCCGTCGAGCGCTA
This sequence comes from Paraburkholderia sp. GAS32, assembly GCF_050434225.1. Classification (NCBI taxonomy): domain Bacteria; kingdom Pseudomonadati; phylum Pseudomonadota; class Betaproteobacteria; order Burkholderiales; family Burkholderiaceae; genus Paraburkholderia; species Paraburkholderia sp. GAS32. The sequence continues at coordinate 90,435 of NZ_JBNPVS010000025.1, forward strand.
AGGAAAGTGCCAGGCCAAATATGGCTTTCGGCGGCAGTCGATTTCCTTGCTCGGATATCAAATCGTAGTCCAATGACGGGCCATATGCATCGTCAACGTAGCCGTCATCATACATTTGCACCGCTCGCCAAATGAATTCTGGCGTAGCCTTGGAAAGTGTCGCAACTGACAGACGCTCGCCAGTCTCGACAGACTCCGCACCTTTCGCGGGCGCCGCAAATTCCTTGCAGATGTAGCCTACTCGGGACAGTTTTTTACTCGCGAAATCCAGCAAAGACTGTGAGAAGTGCTGTCGCCACTCGCTCTCAACAACCAGCGCTTCGACCGTTAGCTCCAGGCAACCTGCTTCTAATAGCTTGAGGAAGCCTTTCGTGTAGTCCCTACGGCTCATCAACCGGCCGACTGCATTCGCGCTGCCGTCGACATTGAGCAGGCGTTCAAACGCCTTGTAGTCGATCCCAGCTTTGTCTTGTGCCACCCGAGCCTTCTCAAGCAAAAACTGGGTAAAGCTCTCTTCAGTCGCGCGATCCACGATCTCTTCCCCTCGGCTTATTGCGTTGTTATCCGTCGGACACACTGTAAAGACGTGGGCTGCCAAGCACAACCCAGACCAACCCAGTCGACTTTCCGAATGCCTTCCACGAGCCTGTAGTCATGCCGTAGGCGCATTTACATGCAATCTTGAAAAACGTTGCGCCCGTGACGACCCCATGTCCTCTGAGGTCCGATTCGTTCGCGGTCTCCTCATCAGAAGTTGACGGCAGCGTATAGAACTCCCTTCGACTATCATCCATTCATCACCTAACATTGACGACTTCTCTTGGAGGCCAATTGGCGACGCATGTTCGTGGCGTAACCGAACCCCGCGATCTGGAATCCGACGTCATGACGCGTTTTTCTACGCGGCTCGACCGGCGCTTTACGACGCTCTACAAGGGAGAATCACAGGTTCCTGACGCGCTCGGTGCAACAGCACTCGGTAGCCAGGACAAAGCACTCGCTGATATATCGTCGCACGACGTGGTCGATACTGCCTCGTCGAGTTTAAGGCCAACGAAGCCGCCTTCCGGTCGGAAGCGCGAAAAGAACTACGCATCGCACTCTGCAAAACAGTTGAGAGACAGAAGAATCCGCTCCGTTGGGCGCGATCTGCACACTTTATAGGCTGGGGAACGATGATCACAAAACCACTCCCCGGAATCGGTACGGAGGCTGTCGAATCAATTGCACTCGCAAGTTACCCCGGAACTGTCTGCCCGCTACTGGGTGTCCACGTTCAGGCTCCGGAGAATCGAGTCGATGTGGATCAATTCATCGAGATGTTCCTCGAAAGCCGAATGGTTGGATCAAATGCGGAACAATTTGAAAAGTATCTGGCTTTGCTTTTCACACTTGCCGGATCTTGCTCGACAGACTCGCTCAAATCGATCGAAGGCTCCGTCTATGTGTACGTCCCAGATGAAGGTTTGCGCTCCGCGGAGCTTTATTCGATTCGGTTCCGCGGTTTGGAACACCTTTTCCTGCTCACACAGGGCAGAAAGATGCCAAGGCACGCCATCCAAAAGCATGCTCCTGAAATAGAGCGAGACCGCGGCATAGAGCGCGGTGGCATGGAGCCCTGAAATCTCACGACTGAGGTGTGGTTGCGCGGTGATACAACTGCTCAAGTCTCGACCGGTCCTTCGCTGAGCCTTGCTGAAACATCTTCTCGAGTGCACCGCCGTAGAACATAAGCTGCGCGCGACGTTCCGCCGACGGCTCGACATGACGCGCAGCCTCATCGCTGGCGCCCTTTCTGTAAGCCAAGTAAGAACAGCCAATGCGGATGGCGAGCAGCAGTAAAAAATATGCGATGAGGATCACACGGCTAGATGAAATCGTCTTCTTCAGGGCACCAGTGACTTCCCTGGCACTCGTCGTCGCCTGTTCCAGCGACAACACCATTTCATTAGTCGCCACGGCCACCGCTGATGTCGCGGATGACGCGGCGGTTAACCCAACCGAATTTGCAATGTCCTCAGCCTTGTTCCATGCAGCCTGAGCTAGCCTGACTTGAGATTCGATGAGCACGGCTGTTTGGGCCATTGATTCGGCCCGCGCTCTCACAGCCGTAAACTCGCCTCTTACCTTTGGCAAATCATCGGTAATTGCTTCAACCTGTTCTTGTAGCGCTTCGGTATTTTGACGATACCAGTAGTAGAGTTTCTTCCAGTCGGTAGACGTGCTTCCGCTATCACTCATTCAATGCTCCTTGAAGACTTGACGCCTCGCATTGTAAGGCCGCTAGGACTGCCCTCGACGATGTGGACGCACGTAGCACTCCTTCGACAATGCCTCACCTCTCGTGCCACATAAGCATCGAAGAAGTCATGAATCCATCAGGCCCTCTGCAGACCTATCAATTAGCGTGCGAATAATTCGAGTTGTCTGAAGACGCGTTCACTTTGAACGCTCATCGACACGATGTCTACAACCCGCCTTCTCTTCGTGCGTCACTTGGCGTTGGTCAGTCTCTACTACTTGAGTATTTTTTTACTCTGCATGTCATGTTGTGAGATGAGCAGTCACAGTCATTGGTAGAGAAGAGTTTTCGTAGTAGCTGAACAATATCCATCCTCAGTCGATAGTAAAGAGGGGAATTAGGATGCGCACTTACCATTTCTCTCAGAAGACGTGAAAGCGCAGCAATTTAGCCATCTCACACATGACCAGCGATCAAGTTTTCGCTGGCTTTTTTATCCATGCAAGAGAAAGGGTAGTTTCACCATGGCAAGCTTCCATCACACCGTCAAAAGCGGCAAGAAAGGTTCTGCAACGGATCACGGCGCGTACATCACAAGAAAGGGGAAGCACAGCAAGCGGGAGGAAGATCTGGTCGCCTCCGGTCACGGCAACATGCCGAGCTGGGCACAGGAAGATGCATCTGCGTTCTGGAAGGCTGGTGACAAATACGAACGTGCCAATGGCGCCGTATACCGCGAACACGAAATCGCTCTTCCAGATGAACTCACGCGCGACCAGCAAAAGGAGTTGGTCGATCAGATCGTATCTGGGCTGGTAGGCACCAAGCCGTTCCAGTATGCGATTCATGCACCGAATGCTGCGCTTGGAAGCGGCTCGAACACACACGTGCACCTGATGTATTCTGACCGAGAGGAAGACGGCATCGAGCGATCACCTGAACAGACCTTCCGGCGCTACAACGCGAAACATCCTGAGCGCGGTGGCCGCAAAAAAGTCAGTGGCGGGAAGAACCGGATGGAGCTGCGCGACGAACTGATCGCCACGCGAAAAAAATGCGCTGACCTGCAAAATGCTGCGCTGGAAAAGTGCGGCCATACCGCTCGCGTCGATCATCGATCGCTCAAGGACCAAGGCATCGACCGGATACCGGAACGCCACTTGGGTCAAGCGCGGATTCGCACGATGTCGACGGAAGATCGCGAAGAGTACCGAGCACAAAGGCAGCCGCTCGCATAACGGCGGCATACTGCCAACAAATGCCATGGATGGTGCGCGAGAAGGACGGCGGGCCACGCTTGCCGATCTCGGTGAAGCTCCGCGACAAATTCACATCCTTTCCTGACACTTATACGTTCCGCTGTCTGACCGAAGACAGCGCGCCCACGACAGGAAGCACGTTCGCACGCAGATCTTAAACAGAAGCGGTTTCGAAGAATCGCAGCATCGGAGACTGACGAAGATGCATCGCCGCCACAAGAAAAACAATGCCTCGACCATTAGGCTCGTGAACCGCGGCGAGTGCCTCGCGCGTCTGTGCCTTCGGCTCACTCGAATTCGCAAGACGATTGACAGCGAAAATTTACGTGGCGGCACGCGGCGGATCATCGCGCAATCTAACGAGCAATCTTCGCGAATTTTTCCTGAAAAATTCATTGTGAAAGTTCTGCAGCGCATGTAGTGCCGCGGTCAAATTCCCTCGAGACTTTCTTGCAAACGTTCCTTTTAAGAATCCCCCAAAAAGCTGAAACAGGAATCGCACATTGATGGTCAATGCCGGAAGGGGCATCGCGCTCGCCCCCTAAACCACCGCAATCAGCGGGTCAATAAAATCAATAGGTTAGGCGTATTGGATGCTGTTTTGGCGAGTATGCTTCGCAGTATCTGCGCTGCTCTCCCGCTCCTGCGCGCCCCTCTTAGCCAGTCGGCGTGAGGGGCGCGCCTCACGATCGGGCATGCCGAAATACGCCCCCGAAGGTTCGTTTTTTAGGCGTACCAGAACGCGACGCAACGCCAGATAGTCGAGCGTTTCCCTGAGCTTCTTACGCCTCACAGGGTCGTCGGCACAAACCTCTCCATGCACCCAATCCGGCCCATAAAGCCCGGGGCTCCGATCGCCTCGAATATAGCCGCCCCTGCCTCCCGTCCCCCCGGTCACCCAATACCCGCCGACCTGATCTGAATAGTCCTCCAATGCCGCCCCGATCTGTTCGGCTTCCGCTCTTTTGTCGTCGAGTACACCCCGCAAAGATGCGGTGTCGACTAGCAGAGTGAGGTGCAAGTCATACCCGCCTTCCAGTGAAGGCAGGACGGCCCATACGTACCCTGGCGCATCGGTGAACAGCGCCGGCTTCCGTCTCATGCGGTCGAAGAACTTCGCACGGCACGCTCGTAGTGCCTGAAGGTCTTGATGCTGCTCATCCACTGGTGCCGTGATCAGGTTGATACGTTCTCTCGCGTGGAACAAACGCAGATGCAGGACGGTCAAGCTATGGTGTCGAGTGAATAGGTCATCAAGATAGGCACGCAGGTTCTCGACGTTCTCTCGACTACCCAGACTCCAGTTGTGCCGTTCCCGCCGTAAGAGTTTTCTTGCGAGCATCGCCTGGCGGAATTGGGCCACGAAGTCGTTGTAGACGTCGGCCTCCAGACGTTCGGTGTTCCGGAAATGGAGGCTGATGTTCTGACCACGGCATTTTTGAACAGGATGGCGAAAGAACATTTCCACCAGAAGCTGCAGATGTGGTGCATATAGCAATTGCTTTGCCGCCGGACTCGCGGGGTCAAGTGACCACAAGGCATGCAAGTCACGCGCGAGAAGAAGCCCCAGTTTCTCGGTGTTGGGGGACCATCGGTTTGGGGAAGCTCTCTTGAAATAGGTCGGCAGGCAAGCGGAATTCTGCGGGTCAAAAACATTTTCCGCGACTACCCACGCCGGACGCATCACTTCCTCGATAACAAAGGGTGCCAAAGAGGTTTCAAGCGACAGCGAAACCATGTGATCAAGCCGTGCGAGAAGCCCGATATCCGGGCCGTTCGAGCTGAATTTGGCGCCATCCTTGTCAATGTGGAAATTCAAACTGCGCTCCAGGTATAGGCCGAGTCTGGAGAGAAGCTGCGGCTCGAAAACATGTTGGGGCTTTGGCGGCTTCATGGCGGCGTTATAGCGTACGTTGATCGGTGTCGGGGCCGCTTGTCCGTATCGGTCTGCATGCGAAAATCCCCGCCTACCGGACGGCGGACGGGGACCGGGAGACACGATCAGACGAGCTTCGGCGGGTAGGCGTAATTCGTCGGCTAAAACGTGGGGACGGAATTCGGGATCAGCTCGAGCTTGATGACCCGACGGCCGTTTTCAATGCGCGGCACGACCTGGGCGAACCCTGCACCGCATATCGCCGTGATAGCGGCTTTCATTTCCACCTTGCTCCAGCCGAAGTTCGGCGCCAGAGTGACGATATCGGCCTCTCGCCAGCTCGGCGTCCACCTTCCCGACTGACGGGCCAAGTTGTGAAGCGCATCCAGGAGGCGCTGTCCGCGCTGCACGCCATCGGGCGTCGCCTTCGGTGGAAACACCGTCGAGAGCCAGTGGGCCGAGAAGCATTCCGCGATCGTGGTCGCCCGTGTCATCGTGTCGACCGATATTGGGCCTTCGCAGCGTTCGAAAACGTGCATACAGCCAGCGATCCGTCGCGTATTGGCAGCCAGACGAACGGCGAACACACGCGCATCGTTCGACGACAGAAAGGAGCCCGGCATCTGAACGAAACGCTCTTGGGCCTGCCGAAGAACCTTCTCGGCCTCGGGCGGCACGTCGATCACCGGAAGCTGACTCGCTGGCGTCGCTTCGAGGTTGAGCCGCGCGCTCGCGATCAACTCGACAATGCGCTGGTCGTAATCCAGAAGCGCCACCTCACGCTGCTGACTGCCGGCCCCCTCCATTGCGACCTCGACGGCCTCCATCATCAGCAGTCGATACAGGTAGCCGGACCCGCTCGCGTCTTGAGCATGCTTGTCGAGCCATGCGCGATGTTTGTCGTTCTGGACGTTCACACACGTAACAAAGATCGCGCTATCCGGGGCATTCTCGACCAGCTCGTCGTCATCGTCGTCGGCACGATCAAGCGCCGGCACGTGGCTGTCGTACAGATCGTTCAACTCCTGGAACGAGCGGCTGAGCTGGCCACTAACCTGGTCGCCGAGATGACCGCGCCCTTCAGCCATGCTGAGCATCGAAAGAACTGAACCGCTACGAATCTTGCGCAGCAACGTGGCAGGCGTCACGTTGTCGAACAGCCAACGCTTCTTCCAGCCCTTCATCGCCTCGACGACGGGGGCGTTGAACCGATCGTGGGTGTCCGACTTACCGCTCAATGGCGGGCCGGCAAACCGGAGGTGCAAGGTCAGCGGCATCGCTTTGCCGTTGTGGCCGCGAATGCGGAAATTGCCGGATGCAGCGAAAGATACATTGCCGAACAGGTTGATCAGAATCGCCTCCTGCACCGATCCGTAAATAGTGCGCTGCTCGCTTGCAGCGCGGAACAGACTAGGCGTGAGGGTGTTGATCGCCTGCCAGGCCGCCGGATGACCGTGACCGGTCGACAGACAGCTCGCCGGCTGCTGCGGCGCGCCGAACTTTGAGCGAAAGTTTTGGGGGGACATAAAGCCCCCGCCACCGTGGTAGACGGGGAAGTTCATTACGTGACCACCTCTTCCTTCGCGTTAGTCTGCGGCGCATTTGTTGACTCGACAGCGGGCACGTCATCGGCCTCCTTGCCCGGCACCGGCTCGCCTCGACGTTTCGCTTCGTCGGCCAGCAATTCATCGAACATCGGACCGCTGATCGACACACCATAGTCGACCAGCTTCTTGATGATCGCGCTCTTCGAAACGTCCGCGTTAAGCTGGTCGCGAATGTCCGGATACAGCGCAGCGAACAATGCTGCACGCTCGCGATCGCGCTTACCTTTCGGCGACTCGAGCTCGCGGATAGCTTTTTTGATCGCCTCGATGTCAACCTTCGTATTTTCGGTATTGGTAGGTTTAGCCATGCTCACCTCCTTACGCCGTCACGCCGAAACGGCGCTTACGTGTGCCAGCCTTGCGCAACATCACCTTACGGCAGTCGTGCGGATTGTCGAGCATCACATCGAGAAGCGTTGCACACGCGTAGACCCAACGCCCGATATTGATTAGCAGATGGGCTTCCGCGGCTTTTTGGTCCTCAAGCCAACACTGATGCTTCTGAAACTGTTCCTCGACGGGCTCTTTGGCAAAGGACTCGATTTCAGCGACCATTTCTTGAGTGTTCATGCGGCCTCCAACATGGCGCGAACTTCGGTGGCTTTGAAATACCAGCGGCGGCCGAAACGACGCGGCTTCAGGCCCCAGAAGGTGCCCTTTAGCGAGAGCGATTTTCTGATCGTCTGCGACTCGCAACGCAGATAGCGCGCGGTTTCGTCCGTCGTCAGGTACTCATGGACGAAAGTCGCTTGTGCTGGAATCGGCGCCGTAACGGCCGCCGATGCGGCCGGCGTCTGGATGATGTGTTTGCCGTGATCTTTATTAATCTCGGCGGCGACATGCGATGCAGTCACTTGAATCCCCTATAGAAACCCCGTTCTGGGGCATGTTTCTCGAAACCATCTGGTAGATCTGCGTTGATCAAGATGGCGCCGGGGGAATTAAAATCCTGCACGGCGTTGAAAAACAGGGCGACGACACTTACCGACGAGTAGCGACGGTTATCGACGGATGCGGACATACAGGGCACTGCACTGGATGCAGCCGAAACATGGATGCGCAGACGGGCTGTCTGTGCAGAAGGCGGCTGCTGCGGCAGCGGGGCAGGCGGCAAGAACGTTGGCCTAGCCGTCGGAAATATCAGCTATTGCTGTGAATTAGACGTGTGGCGCTTCCAGCAGAAGTATGGCTGGTTGGCGACGATGGCGCGATATGTGGGAGTTCCATAGTGGATCAACCCAACGGCGTTGCATCGCGAGTCCCGACGCCGGGCCAAAGTGCTTAGGCAAGTAAATTAGTTCAACCATCGGGCGTAATTCGGCGAACCCCGAACAGTATTCGAGGCATTCTAGAATCGGTGTTCCCCTTGCTGGAACGGACGCTCGAGTGCCCAACATAGATGCCCGACAGTCTGAGGCGCCGATCCTCATTTTTGTTGCTGCGGCTGGATCGATCCAGCCGTGCTCGGGCGGCCTGCGAGCCCCCAAGGCACGAGACGGAAACATGTGATGGATAGGACCACAGTGCAGAAATGCCTTCGGGCTACTTATTCGGATGTGCCGACGGCACCCTTGATTTCTCCGGTTAGCATCGGATTCATCGGAATAGCCTTCTCTCTTCTGCGCCGTAGTCTGCTGTCCAGCCCGTCTCGGGACAGATAGTCGACGAGTGTCTTTTCTCCATTCTTATCAAGCTTGTATTCATCTAGCTTGTACTCCAGTTTCCCGTCGGCAGACACGTTCCCCGTGAAGGGTAGCGTTTCTTCTTGGGCCAATTCCTTAAGGTATTTCCAAACATCCGCCACCTTAAGGCGCCCCCCTGCTCTCCTGATCGCCTCCTCGATCACAGTATCCAGTGAATTGCGGCGCTCTTTGGTTGGTTGAACGATTCGACTCGGTGCCGGTTGTGACTCGTTCCTTACGCCCGTGTCAGCTTGAGTCGGTGGCCGCGGAACACGCACTTCCCCTTCAGCAAGATCCGCGTCAAGGAACACGAAGATTTTTTTGGTTTCGAAGCAGAGGGCGTCCAGCCACTGGCGATCAGCTTCACTGAAAGTCGATGGGTAACTAATCCGTATGGCCGGATTGAACTCCAGTTCTCCGTTCAGAATATCCCAATAGCGAACGCGGGCGTCCTGTGCTATCAGCTCCAGCGCGGACAGCGCCCGAACGCGTTCGTCGGGACGGAGACGGATCGCCTGGTTTGTTCCCGGCCAGTTTCGTTGCCATATTGGATCACTATCCTCCAATTCGGCCAGAGCCATAAAGAGCTGCCCGGCGGCAACTCCTCGGCGGTAGATATTCGCCAGCTTCGGCTCTGGAGGGAAAAGCATGGCCCTCTGAAGTTCCTGCTGGCTGAGCCCAGACTCCCACTTCGAGCCGAACTCCTCAATCTTTTTCGCCATCTCGCCTGGAATTTCGACGTAGTGGCGACCGATCCAGTCAATGATTTCGTTCAATGAGGTATAGGGCTGGGACGGCAAAAACAGGAAGGGTATCGCTGTGCGCTCATATCGAGCAATGTTCGATGACATCGTCAAATTCCGAATCTGATTGAGCTCCGACCAACGGTGCTATCAAGCCATTACGCGCCATCTACCTTAGACAGCGTCGCTCGCAAAGGAGTACAGCCTGGATCTCGAACAGCAGTGCCAACGGTTCGTCAATCCGTGCTGAGCTGGCGTTATTGCGTACGGCCAGCGTTTCAAAGACAAGGCAAACACTATGGACCGCAGACCGCGCGAGTCAAAGAGTGCTGCGACAGATGGCACCGATGTACCCCGCATATACCTCCTAGATGCCGTGACTTCCCTACCCGGTGTTTACGGACGCGCTTAAGAGAACCTAAGGGTGCCGTCGCGACGCGTACGCGAGCAAACAGATCCCGGAACAACACACGCGCGCAGGAGGCCATCTTCACCCTCGCGACATGCCCGCACCGTGCCGCGAGCCAGCGCAGCCAAAGTTTTCAGCGAAACGCACAATCAAAGATGCAGACGAAGTGCAGCGCTCAGCGGTGGGCCGGCGGGAGGCATCCCGATGACTTCGCCTTATGACCGTGAAGTTCGCCGCTTTAACCCGATTGTCGCTAGAATGCGGCGGACATCGCACGATAGGTTTGACTGCGAATTTCGCTCCCGTCATTAAAACCAGCGGCGCTATGCCGGACCGCCCAATCACACGCCTGTTCAACTAGCTATCCAATATGGTGAAGCCGTCTATAGCAAGCCTTAAACCATATCTCGCGCCGCTTCTACTCCACAGTACCGGGACAAGCACGCCGGCAGTGCTAATAGACGCGCTCCGAAATGAAATCGAAGCAGCTATCGAGAGGCCGTCAAATCCAACCCGAGTCCTTCTAGGGCGTGCGCGGAGTCAAGCGGCAGGCGGGGTGAGGATAAAAGTCATCGAATACGCAGAAGAGCGCACCCCACCTTGGGCGCCCAATAGCGGCTATCGCGATGTCAGCCACCATCTTGTTATTGTCGCAGTAAAGAGGGGCTACGCGGCCATTTGCGCTTCTGATCCAGCGCTACGGAACAGGCTGGCTAAGTGCCTTGTCGCTGCGACGCCAGTTGCACGTGACACGCTAGAACGAGCCTTCGTAGGAACGCGTGCCAAAGCAATGTGGCTGAACGGAATACACCCTCAAACAGATGCAAAGCCCACCGCGAAAACTTTAATGGGATCGGCTCTTGAGTACAGTCTCGACCCACTTGGAGATCAAAGTTTTTACTATTCGGCAGTTCGTAGCCACGTGGACTTGTCGCGCCCCGGTACTGGCAGTGCGGCAGTCCTGGTCGGTGCCTCACCTGACGCCGGTCACATTTGGATAAATCGTCCCGATAATTGGTCGAACTTCGTCGTTGATCTCGAAGCCGTACTCGACGCAGTCGCTACGCCGCCACCTGCCGTCCGCCGATTCCACGCACTTGCCCGCACAGTCTCCAACATTATGGGCGTGAGCGACGCCTATGACATAGCACTTGTACCGCCTGAACTTTTAACAGACCTCGAGGTGGACCCCGTCACACGGGAGCTGGCAACGCGTTGGGCATACACCGCACAATTCGCCATCACCGCGACGAACGGGCTGTCGGCAACCGCTAGCGTACATCTTGGTAGCGTCTATATTGGCACCGTCGATGTACACGTCGTGTCGACCGGAGATCAAGTTACCGTCTCTCTAAACTGGGCTGACAGCCCTGTCGGACAGGAATCGGAACGCCAAGAATGCGAAAGCGTTTTAGCTAACCCACAGTGGCTGAAAATCTATTATGAGAGCGGGCATACCATCGCACAGGGACGATGCTTCCTTACCTCTTATCAGGATCAACCGTTCACGTGGCGGTTCGAGGCAATGGCTGGCTTTGATGTCGCTACTGAAAAACCCGCCCTTCTCCCCGGCAGGTCACTTGCTGACTGCATCGGCGAACTCAAGGCGAATGGTCAGCCGGATGACTCTCTCTTTTCCTACATTCTCAATGTCATGTTTCCTCACGGCTGGCTCGCCAGCGACGACGGCGCAATGGAGTTTGCAGACTTCGTGCATATCGACGACGCTTCGCATACCGTTACATTGGTCCATGCAAAGGCTGCGAGGAGCGGCGATCTGAATCGTCAAGTGTCCGCATCGCTCTATGAAGTTGTTGTAGGTCAAGCGGTGAAGAATCTGCGCCACCTGGTAAATACGACCCTTGAACAAGAACTGACTCGGGGACGAAATGATCAGATCGCGCGGGCCGTTTGGCACAACGGTGTGAGACAACCGGACCGAGCCGGCATCATTGCCCGCGCTCAGCAGCTTCCCTCGAATCATCCGAGACGAGTGATTATCCTTCAACCACAGTTAACGCGACAGGAGCATGATCTTTGTCGAAGCGGACAGGCCACGCCAACCAGACTACTCAAGATGCATCAGTTGGATACGCTCATGCTCGCAGCGGAACTGTCTGCCAAAGCAGTAGGCGCGACATTGACAGGGTGGTCAGCGGCCTAGATGTGCTGGTTCAGTTGTCCAACTCCGTTCCCCGCGCGACAGTGCGGCATTTTGCGGAACCGCCATTGCCGATAGCTGAGAAGGCGCACAAAACGGCAACGCGAATGTCGTCGCGGCGTAGCTTACGATGGAAGCGCGTCTGCTTTTCGCGCTGAACAAAGCTTCAGGTTCAACTAAGCGTGACGCACAAACGCTATGGCCGATTGTTCATCCGTTCACCATCCGTGCCCACGACAGCTCATAGATCGAGATGGATCGGTTTGGACCGAATCTGGTTACACAGTGGTTACACAGCCCGTGGAAACAGAAAAGGGTTACAGGCAAATCACCTGTAACCCTTTGAATTCTCTGGTGGAGGAGAGGAGGATCGAACTCCCGACCTTCGCATTGCGAACGCGACGCTCTCCCAGCTGAGCTACCCCCCCAACGTGCAAACAATTCTAGCACAGGCATTTTGCGTTTTGCCAAGCCCCCGCGGCGGTAAAACCCGGAGGCAAAACGGGCGGCAAAACATCACTTCGACGGCGCCCCAGCCAGCACCCAATCCACTACCGTGCGGATGTCCGCATCGCTCATTGATTGATGCGCCGGCATCGGAATCATGCCCCATACGCCGGAGCCGCCGTCCTTCACCTTGCGCGACAATTTCGACGGCGCTTGCGCATCGCCCTTGTACTTCGTAGCGATCTGCTGGAACGACGGACCGACCAGTTTGCGGTCCACCGCGTGACATCCCATGCAGGCATTCGAGTTAGCAACGATCTGACCACGCGGTGCATCGGCCGCACGCGCTGAAGAGGCAAAAGCGCCGGCCAACGCGCTAGCCGTCAACATCGCGACAACGAAAGCAACGCCCCGCGTCATGGCGTCGTCGCCTTCGGATTACCCGGATGCACCGCGTTCGAATTGCTGACCGGCGCCGGCGCCTGCTGATCGAGCGGACGCGAACTCACCGATGAATCGGGGATCGCACCGACAGTCGGCGCGCTCGCGTCCGGCTGCGAAGCGGCAACCGGTGCGGTCGCCGCTGCCGCGGCAGCCGCCGCCGCTTCCTGCGGCTGAATGTACTGGAACACCTTCACGACCTGCGTCACACCCGGCACGCGGCTCGCGACGTCGGCGCCGCGATTGCCTTCGTCCATCGTGACAAGCCCCATCAGATACAGCGAACCGCGCTCGGCCACGACCTTGAAGTTGTTCGCCGAAATGTTCTTCTCGGCGATCAGCGCGGTCTTCACACGCGTTTCCAGGTACGTATCATTGGTGCGCGACGAGAACGAGCTGGCCGGCATGATCGCCAGTTCGTTGACGATCGTGTTGACGTTGTTCAAGCCACGCACGATGCTCTCCGCGCGTTGCTTCGAGACGTCACCCGCCACTTCGCCGGTCAGCAGCACGCGGCGGTTGAACACCGTCACATTGACGTGCGCGTTGTCAGGCAAGTTCTGGCTGATCTGCGACATCGCCTTCACCTGCAACTCGCGATCCTCGGTCTGCGCGCCGAGCGTGCGCCGGTCGGTCGCCACCAGCGCGCCGCCGCCCGCCGCGCCGGCAACGGCGAGAAAGCAACCCTGCAACGTCGCGGACAGTCCCGCGGCGAACCCGACCACCAGCACGGTTCTCACCAGTGTCTTCTTGACGCGGAATACGCTCATCAACTAGCTCTCCTTCGGAATCAATGTCAGTCTTCGCCCAGCAACATGGCATCGATGCCGTCGCACAGACAATGGATGGTCAGCAAATGCACTTCCTGAATACGCGCGGTGCGATCGGACGGCACACAAATGTGAATATCGGTATCGCCCAGTACTTCCTGCATACGGCCGCCGCCCTTACCGGTCAGCGCGACCACGATCATTTCGCGTTCGTGCGCGGCCTCGATCGCGGCCAGCACATTGGCGGAATTGCCGGACGTGGTAATCGCCAGCAACACATCGCCTGGCTGGCCAAGCGCCCACACCTGCTTCGAAAAAATCTGCTCGAATGAGTAATCGTTGGCGATGGCAGTGAGCACGGACGTGTCGGTGGTCAGCGCAATTGCCGGCAAGCCCGGGCGCTCACGCTCGAAGCGGCCGATCAGTTCGGCGGCGAAATGTTGCGCGTCGGCCGCCGAGCCGCCGTTGCCGCACGCCAGAATGCGGCTGCCGTTGGCAAGCGCAGCGAACATCGTGTCGATCGCAGCGGCGATCGGCATCGACAGGGTTTCGAGGGCTTCGAGTTTGACTGCCGCACTGTCGCGGAAGTGTTGTTGAATGCGTTCGACTGACATCGAGTCTCTATTTTCTACCGCGAATGGACCGCAATGCGCGGCCGTGTTGTGAAGTCGTATTGCGAAGTCGTGCCGCTTCGGTGAACCATGCCGGCAACACAGTGCGGATGCGCAAAAACATCGCGAAATGCGCTACCTCGTCGCTGCTTTCTATACGCCGGTGTGGTTCACGAGGCCCGCACGCGAGCGCAAGTTTATCGCACTCACGCGCGTTCTCCCCGCACTGCATCAGACTTCGTCAGCGCGAAACGCATCGCGCAGCCACACGAGCCGACCCGCTTCGAACGCAATCACGTCGAAACGGCATGCGGGCTCATCGTGCGAACGCCTGCTGCGGGTTGCCAGGTAATGCCGCGCGGCACGCACGATCCGCTGCTTCTTTTGCCAGCCGATACTCGCTGCCGCGCCGCCATAATGCTGCTGCGCACGCGCGCGAACTTCGACGAACACAAGCGCACCGTCACGGTCGCGCATCACCAGATCGATCTCACCGCCCCGGCACAGCACGTTGCGCGCGACGAGACGCAAACGCTGCCGCTGCAAAAACTCCATCGCACGCGCCTCGAAAGCCGCGCCGACGAGTTTGGACCCGGTTGGTCTCGAAAAGTTGTGGCCGTCGGCCCGCGCACTCACCTGCCCGCCACCCGGTTCACGCGCCGCTGCGTGGCACAATGGCGGCCTCGTTCTGTCTGTCTGCGTCTTCTGCCTCATGACTCCTCTCTCCGAACTCGCGCAAGGGCAGCAGTACCCTGCCGCCGCGCTGTATGTGGTGGCCACGCCAATCGGCAACATCGCCGACGTCACGCTGCGCGCGTTGCATGTGCTCGGACTGGTGGACCGCATCGCCGCCGAAGACACCCGCAACACCGGCCAATTGCTCGCGCGCTACGGCATCTCGAAGCCGCTCGTCGCGGTTCATCAGCACAACGAGCGGGCCGCGGCGCTGCGCCTGATCGAACACCTGCAAGCGGGCGAACGCGTGGCCTACGTATCCGATGCGGGCACGCCCGGCATCTCGGACCCCGGCGCAAAACTCGTCGACGCGGTGCGCGAAGCCGGTTTCCCGGTCATTCCGCTGCCCGGCGCAAGCGCGCTCGCCACCGCATTAAGCGCGGCCGGCGACTGGGTCGCGACGTTCTCGTTCCTCGGCTTCCTGCCGCCGAAGGCAAAAGCACGCGCCGCGGCACTGCAAGCGCTCGCGAACCATCCGCACGCGATGGTGTTCTACGAAGCGCCGCACCGGATCGTCGAAACGGTGCAGGCGTTGGCCGACGCATTCGGCGGCGAGCGCAAGCTGCTGATCGCACGGGAATTGACGAAGTTACATGAAGCGCTGCACCGCGGCACCCTGGCCGAAGGGCCAACGTGGCTCGCGGCCGATCCGAACCGGCAACGCGGTGAGTTCGTCCTGGTGGTGGAAGGTGCGCAGCCGGAAGCCGCTGGCGAACACGATCACGACGCGTTACTGGGCATCCTGTTGGAAGAGTTGACGGTGAGCAGCGCGGCAAAAGTTGCGGCAACCCTCACCGGTGCATCGCGCAACGCGCTCTACACGCGCGCTTTGGCGCTTAAGAAAGACGAGGAATAAAGCGGACGGGAAGGGATGTGCGCCAGCGGATCAGGCTCGCAGCGCGAGCCAGGACCGCAAGGAATGAGCGGCTGCGTGCAGCCACGGTTGATGAGCAAAGACAAAGGGCCGCGCGAAGCGGCCCTTTGTCTTTCGGCGAACAACGGCGCGAGTTAGCGCCATGTTGCCCGGCGTCACGAGCGCGTCAGAGGCGCGCCCGCGGCCCCTGCATTATTTCTCTGCGCTCGAACCTGAGTTCGACGCCAGCGTTTCATTCAGTTCAGCGCGTGCTTCCTGACTCGTCAACCCTTCGATCTTTACTCGCGCCGTACCGGCATGACGCATGTCGAGCGCAGCGGCGGCGGCCATCGACAGGTCAATGATCCGGCCACGCGCATACGGGCCACGATCGTTGATGCGCACGACAACCGAGCGCGACGTAGCCGGATTGGTCACGCGAACATACGAGCCGAGCGGCAACGTGCGATGTGCCGCAGTCAGCGCGTGCATGTCGAAACGTTCGCCGTTGGCGGTGCGGCGGCCATGGAAGCCACGGCCGTACCACGAGGCGCGACCGGTCTGCTGAAAGTCCGAAATGCCCGAACTGCCGTCAGTCAGCGGCTTGGCATCGGCCAGCGACGAGCCTTTGGCGGCTGCGTCGGATGCCGGCGCGCTACCGAAAGCTTGCGGGCCGAAGGAACCTGCCTGCGCATTCTTCGTGCTCAGCGGTACGCCGCTTTCCGACGTGTTGCTCGCGCCCGGAGGCGTGGCGCAACCGGCCAGCACAAAAAAGGCAAAAAGAGTCCCCAGACCACGGGATAACCGAGTTTTCATAAGACGTGCAATCAAATTGTCGAGCCGCATCACGCGAAAAGTTGAGCGTGTTGCCTGCGACTCCGGCGGCAATGGACGACAACGCGCCGCGCAGAAGAGCGCAGTACGTCAAAGCCCGGATGCGGCTTACCCAGCCGCTACCGCACGGTTAATTTTCACGTCTGGCGCAACCTGTCCCCGGCAGCCTGACCAGACCCCACATGCCGCCATCGAACGTGGCAAACACGTTCTTGCGCGCGGAACTCAGCGCGCAGGAACAGCGGCGTAGGCCCCACCCAGCGTCACGGTATTTCAGTCCGTTGCAGGCGCGCGGCGCCTGGCTGGGTAAGACGTGTGCATCGAATGCATCGATACCTGATGGCCGCCCAAAGCTGCGACAGCCCATACTTGAGTGGCAATCCGCGTGCCCATTTTTGATGGGGACGCATCGCCGTGTGGCATGCACAATTCCTTGTGCATGGAGGCCATTATACCCAAAAGAAAATTTTGGGATGGCAAGCGACTGAAAACCTTGATGAATTTTCACTCTTGCTGCAAAAATGGGCAGCTCAAAGCCCGCTGCAGCGGGCCCTCAGCGCCCTCGACGAGCGTCGACGAGACGCCGGTACAATCAACGTTTTTCCAGCGGCGCCGTCATCCATGAAAGTCACCTTGATCCCCGTTACGCCGTTCCAGCAGAACAGCTCGCTGCTCGTTTGCGAGGCAACCGGACGCGCGGCCGTCGTCGATCCGGGCGGCGACCTGGATGTCATCCAGGGTGAAATCGCACGCCAGAATGTGACGGTCGAAAAAGTATTCCTCACGCATGGCCACATCGATCACTGTGCCGGCGCGAAGACGCTCGCCACACACTACGGCGTGCCGATCGAAGGGCCGCATCCCGACGAAAGTTTCTGGCTCGACAAGCTGCCGGATCAAAGCACGCGCTTCGGCTTTCCTGCTGCCGAAGCGTTCGAGCCGGATCGCTGGCTGCAAGACGGCGAGACCGTGCAATTCGGCGACGAAACCCTCGAGGTCTATCATTGTCCCGGCCACACGCCAGGCCACGTGGTGTTCTTCAGCCGCGCACATCGGCTCGCGCTGGTGGGTGACGTGCTGTTCGCCGGATCGATCGGCCGCACGGATTTTCCGCGCGGCAATCACGCCGACCTGGTCCGCGCGATCCGCGAAAAACTCTGGCCGCTCGGCGACGACGTCACCTTCGTTCCGGGCCATGGTCCCACCTCGACGTTCGGCGCTGAGCGCCGCACCAATCCGTATGTCGCCGACGGAGTCAAAGCATGAGCAGCGAAATCTACGTGAGCACCGATGTCGAAGCGGACGGCCCAATTCCCGGCCCGCATTCGATGCTCAGTTTCGCCTCCGCCGCATACACGGAAGACAAGCAGTTGATCGCCACCTTCTCCGCGAATCTCGAATTGCTAGACGGCGCCAAGCCGCATCCGGTGCAGGAAGCATGGTGGAGGACGCAGCCGGAAGCGTGGGAAGCCTGCCGCAAGGATTTGCAGGATCCGCAGGCCGCACTGACGGCCTATGTCGAATGGGTGGAGGCGCTGCCGGGCAAGCCGGTGTTCGTGGCGATGCCGGCCGGTTTCGACTTCACCTATATGTTCTGGTACATGATGCGGTTTGTCGGCCGCTGTCCGTTTTCGTGGTCGGCGCTCGACATCAAGACGCTAGCCTTCGCACTGACTGGCCTGCCGTACCGCAAAAACATCAAGCCGCGCTTCCCGAAGCACTGGTTCGATGAACATCCGCACACGCATGTCGCGCTGGATGACGCGATCGAACAGGGCGCGCTTTTCTGCAACATGCTCAAGGCTCTGCGCGCGGTCCAGGCAGCCACGCTGGTGGCCGCTAAAGATGGGGACGGCTCAGGACAAAACGCCGCTGAGGAACCGGCAAATTAGGTAATCTCCCTCGCCGAAGCCGTTTTACATTGCGTTTCGTTTTCGAGACCTCTACCATGCGTTGATAGGGCGACGCCAACGGAGGCGCAGTTGACACTCGATACGTTCTCTCAAAAAATCCTGCGCCTGCTGCAGCTCGACGCACGCCGGTCCGTGCAAGAAATTTCCGACCAGGTCGGCCTGTCGAGCACCCCGTGCTGGCGCCGTATCAAGGATATGGAGCAATCAGGGGTGATCCAGCGCTACACGGCATTGCTGGATCGCGAAAAGCTGGGGCTGCACGTCTGCGCGCTTGCGCATATCCATCTCACGCGCCACACCGAGGGCGGGGTCGAACAGTTCGAGCGGGAAATTGCCACCTGCCCGGAGGTCACCGAGTGCTACAGCACGACCGGCGAATCCGATTACATCCTTAAGATCGTCGCGCCGGACATCAAGGCTTACGACAGCTTTTTGCACGAACGCATCTTCAAGATTCCCGCCGTCGCGCAAGTGCGCACGAGCGTTGTGCTGCGCGAGATCAAATTCGATACGCAATTGCCGCTGTGAGACTGTAACCGTACTCACGTGGCGCTATGCGGTTGCTCAGCCTTGGCGCTGGCGATGGCCTCGCCCGGCCCTGCTTCCGTCGAGACGCCGCTTTCGGCCTGCAGTACGTCCACCCCCTGCAGCACGGCCAGCTTGCGGGCACCGAGACGGCGCCTGAGCGCGTCCAGATCGACACGAGCAAGACACGGCTCATCACTTTCGGCCGTGTGCGAGCCCGGCGTCGGCAAAACCACTTCGACATCGAGCCCCGTGCTCAAGTAGTGCATATTGACCGCCGCGGCCTTCACGCCACCCGCGGCGAGCGCAGCGTTGACAACGGCAACGACCCGCTCCCGGGTCGGCAGATTGACGGGCGGGCGCGCAACTGCGTCGTTCTCCGGGTCGACATGGATCAGCGCGTCGAGCACACGGTTGTCGGCCAGCACGCGCAAGCGCGCCGATTCGGCGATGTAGTGCCCTTCCGATACCGAGATCAGCGGGTCGACCAGAATGTGCGCATCGACAAGCGCAAAGTCACCCATCTTGCGGGTGCGCATTTCATGCACGTCGCGTACGCCGGGCGTCGCGAGCAATAGCGCGCGCATGTCGGTGGAGGTGGCTTCGTCGAGCGCGCGGTCGGAAAGATCTTGCAGCGCGTCCCAGCCGAACATCCAGCCCATGCGCGCCACCATGAAACCGACAATCGCCGCGGCGATCGGATCGAGCAGACGCACGCCTGCGAGGCTGCCGATAATGCCAATCGCGACCACCAATGACGAAGCGGCGTCCGAGCGTGCGTGCCATGCGTTCGCAATCAACATCGCTGAACGCACGCGTTGCGCTTCGCGCAGCATGTAGCGAAACAGGCTTTCCTTGAAAATCAGCACCAGCACAGCCACCGCGAGCGCGCTCATATGCACGGCAGGGATGCTTTGCAGATCGGCGAGACGCGTGCCGGCACGCCACAACATACCGACGCCGACCACAATCAGCAGCGCCCCCAAAAACAATGACGCAACCGTTTCATAGCGGCTATGTCCGTAATTGTGATCCGCGTCGGGCTTGGCGCCGCTGTGCCGATTAGCGATTAGCACGACAAAATCGGAAATCAGATCGGCTAACGAATGGATACCGTCGGCGACCAGCGCCTGCGAATGGGCAAACACCCCGATGACGATTTGCAGCGCCATCAGCACCGTATTGAGCGCAATACTGACAAAGGTACTTTTGCGCGCGACGCGATGTTTCTCGACGGACTGGACGGCGGCGGTGGAAGGCATCTCTGAAACGACGTGAAGAGTTCAATGCCTGTATTCTACCCGGCCCATCTTGATATGCGCTGGATAAACCACAAAAAAACCTTTTAAATCAGACGCTTATCTAAACGAAAAGCATTCGCGTTCCAGTTTCATGGAACGCGTGTGACAAAGAGTCACGGCAATTTGCAGCGACAATAAAAAAACCGCGCCCTGACGGTACGCGGTTTTTTTCTGGTAACAGCAGGCGCTATATGCGCCACTGATTGACCGTATAACTATTACTTCTGGATCAGAAATTTCTCGCGATCCAGACCTGCGATCCAGCGCGGCGGCTTGCCGCGGCCCGACCACGTGCTACCGCTATCCGGATCACGATACTTCGGCGCGACGCCTGCACGCGGACGACCGGCCTTAGCAGCCTTGGCACCACGGCCACCACCGAGTTCAGTCAGCGAAATGCCGTAATCGGCCATTTTCTGCTTGATCTCATTCAACACTTCTGCATATTCACGCGACTTTGCTTCTTCGATCTGCTTTTCGAGCTTCTCGCGCTGGGCGAGTAGTTCCTTGTAGGAAGACATAGGTTCCCTTGTGGTTTGGATAAATGACTGCCAGTCTTAAGCCAGCTTGCCCTTTGAAGTGATCATGCCTCGGAATTTGATGGCGAGATTAACACAAAATAGAAAGACTACAAAAGCGCCGTCGTAAAATTAATCTCAATTCGTTTCAAAAAATTTCACTCCGACGCGATGTTACGCAGACCCTTTCAAATAGCTAATTTTCGCATTCCGCTGAAAAGCAGCGTCGCACATCGATCATTATTGGATTAATTATCAAAAAATGAAATTTAAGATAAAAAAATTGTCCCAACATTTCATGCCATGAAAGCTTTAACATGAAACGTCGGAACATATTACGACCCGTGCTCTGCCTTGTTATTGCGGCATGAGTGTTTTCCCGAAACAGCAATCGAAACTTAATTAGCGTGGCGCTGGATGCAATCTTCGAGCGCCGCATGCAAGGTTTCGGTATTGCGTTTCGCATCGTCGAAGACAAAACGGGTACGCGCGCCGTCCAGCTTCAGATCAGCGCCATAGCGATCGACGCCGAGCAGTTGAAGTCCACTGGCGCCCGGGGAATGACCGGCGAAATGTTCGATCAGCGCATTTTCTTCATCGAAGCCGAGTGGCGGCAGTGGATCGAGTTCGGCGCCGTCGAGCCAGCCCATCGCACCGAAGCCGCCGATGTAGCGCAGCCGCTCGAGCCTCATTGCCCAGAACGTGAAATCGCCGAGAACCAGATACCGTTCGGCGTCCGGGTGATAGCGCAGATAGCGCTGTACGACTTCGGGGGTCGAGTCGACCGGTTCGAACGTGCCGAGCAAGGTGACGCGCTGGCCGCTCAGCACGTCGCCGTCCGGTGCGTCGACGACCAGAAAGCCGGCGCGCGGGTCGGCGTGCAGGTTGTGCGTATGCTCGGCGAGCCGGCTCACGAGGATCGTCGGACGATGCCGCGGGTCCGGCGCGAACGGCAGCACCGAAGGATAAGGAAAGCCTTCCGGCTGACGCGCGTGAGTTGCGAGCGTACCGATAGCGGCCATATGAAGCAGATGCAGCGGTGCGTGAGCGGGAATGTTCAAGTTCGCGTTCCTCGATGGCCAGGCATTGGATCGATCTGCTCCAAGCATAAGACAGCGCGCTTCGTTAGAATCGGAAATTCGCTTTCAACGCGCTTTCTCACGCGTTCTCCCTCCTCGAGATTTCCGTGTCCGACCGCTCCGCCGAATTCGTCACTCTCCCCGCTGCTCATCGCGATCTCTCCGACACCGCGCGGCAGCGCGCCCGTATCGCCACGATGGCGCTGTTCTTCATCGCCGGCATGATGTACGCGTCTTGGGGCGTGCACGTGCCGACAGTGCGCGACCGCTTCCATTTGAACGCGGCGATGCTCTCCTACGCACTGCTTGCTCTCGCCGGTGGCTCGATCGGCGCAATGGCGGCGAATGCGTCCTGGATTGCGCGGGTCGGCACGCGCCGGGCCTGTCTGACGGGCGGTCTGGTGATGTCGGCATGTGCGGTGCTGATCCTGATCGTGCCGGCTTACTGGATGTTGCTGATCGTGCTGGCCGTCTTCGGTGCGGGCATGGCCACGCTCGACGTCGCGATGAACGCGGAAGCCAGCGCTGTCGAGAAAACGCTCGGCAAGCCGATCATGTCAGCGCTGCACGGCATGTTCAGCGTCGGCGGAATGGTCGGCGCGGCGGTGGGCGGCGTCCTGTTGTCGCGTGGCATGGCGCCGGCTGTGCATCTCACGCTGGCCGCGGCGATCAGCGCGCTGGTGCTGATTGCGGCCTGCCCTTCCGTACTGCCGCACGTGCCCCACGCCGACCATCCCGACGCCGCCACGCCGCGCGCCAACCGCTGGCGATCGCCGGCCTTGTGGGCGCTCGGTGCCATGGCGCTGGTCGCGCTGATCGCCGAAGGTGCGATGTACGACTGGGCTACCGTCTACATGCGCGACGTCGTGCTGTCCACGCCGGCCCTCGCGAGCGCGGCCTACGCGGCGTTTTCGGGCGGAATGGCGGCGGCGCGTTTCGCCGGCGACGCCGTGCGCGCCCGCTTCGGCGCACCGCAACTGGTGATGGCGAGCGCGTCGCTTGCCTGCGCGGGGATTGTCGGCGCACTGCTGCTGCCGAATCCGGTCATCGCCCTCATCGGCTTCACGCTGATGGGTCTCGGCCTCGCGAACATGATGCCCGTGCTGTTTGCGGCCGCTGCGAGCGTCAAAGGCATTCACGCGGCCGAAGGACTCGCGCATGTCGCCGGGCTGGCGTACTTCGGGCTGCTGCTCGGGCCCGTGATCATCGGCGCAGTGACGCAGGCGACCAGCTTGCCGATCGGATTGTCCGTGGTGGCCCTGTGTTCGGCGCTGATCGCGATCGCGGGTCCGAAGGTGCTGCGGCGTTTGAAGATCTGACGCAGACGCGCGCTGCTGTTGCATCGGCGGGCGTCACGCCATATGAAAACCCGCGTTCTTACGTTACGTTACGCGCGGCCTGAACGCTGATGTGTTCCCCGCCACATCGGCGGCATCAACACCTTCATCGCGTCACGCACCCTCTCCCAACCTCTTGATTTGTATGACCTTACTCATCGAATCGAGCATGCGAACACAAGTGGCATAGGCCTTGCAGTTAGCTTCCCAGCAATTCTCAAATTACGGGGGAGCAGACCATGAATCGCAATTTCAAACTGTCGGCGATCGCCATGTGCGTGACGTCGATGATCTTACTGACCGGATGCGGAAGCACGTTGACCGTCCCGAGCGCCAAGGCCGGGGCGGGTAGTGGTTCCGGCAGCGGCTCGGGCTCCGGCTCCGGCTCGGGTTCTGGTTCGGGAAGCGGCTCGGGAGGCGGAACGCCGACGCCTACTCCGACGCCTACTCCGACACCGACACCGACGCCGACGCCCACGCCGACGCCCACGCCGACACCGACGCCGACACCCACTCCGACGCCCACTCCGACGCCGACGCCCACTCCGACGCCCACTCCGACGCCCACTCCGACGCCCACTCCGACGCCCACTCCGACGCCCACTCCGACGCCCACTCCGACACCAACGCCGACACCAACGCCGACCAGCGCCAATCCGATCGGCGTCGTCGTCCAGAACACCAGCAACGTGCTGACCACAGCCGGCCAAACCGTCTCCTCGATCGGCAGCCAGATCGGCCTCACGCCGATCCCCGGCGCGAACCCGGCCACCACGACCGCGCTCGGCAACGTCGTCTCGAATCTCGGCGCCGGTGTCACCGCAGTCGGCACGGGTGCGGCGAACGGCCTCGGCCAGCTCGGCAATTCCACCGATCCGCTCGGCACGACGCTGGCGAGCAGCGGCGGCCTGATTTATAACGCAGGCCAGGCCGTCAACAGCGCCGGTCAGCTCGTGACGAGTCTCGGCAGCGGTCCCACCGCACCGCTCAGTCCGCTGACCACGCCGCTCGGCAGCACGGTCTCGACGCTCGGCATTGCAGTCAGCAGCCTTGGCACGCAACTGAGCTCGCAGCCGACGAACGGCCAGATCCAGCAAGTGACGCAAACCGTCAGCACCGCGATCACGCCGATCACCGCCACACTCGCGCAAACGACCCAAACCGTCGGCGATACGACCGGACTCGGCGCACCGCTGAACGGTTTGCTGTCGACCATCGGTCACGGCCTCGACACCGCGGGCAGCCAGGTCAGCAGCGCGACCAACAACCCGATCGGCCAGAACCTCGGCAATGTCGTGACCAAGCTCGGCGACACGGTCACGTCCGCCGGCGGCCTGCTGACAGCGGGCGGCACAAGCAGCAGCAACCCGCTCGGCGGCCTCACCGGCATCCTGAATCCGGGCGGCAGCGGTGGCGCAACGGGCAATCCGCTGGCGCCGTTGACCAGCATTCTCACCGCGTTGCCCGGCACCTTGAGCGGCGGCCTGACCGGCGGCAGCGGTTCGGGCAGCCCGCTTGCGCCAATTACCAGCGTCCTTAGCACGGTGACCGGCAGTCTCGGTGGCCTCGGCGGCAGCTCGGGTAGCAGCCCGCTTGCCCCCCTGACCAGCGTCCTCAACACCGTGACTGGCAGTCTCGGTGGCCTCGGCGGTAGCTCAGGCAGCAGCCCGCTTGCACCGCTGACCGGTGTGCTGAACTCGGTCACGGGCGCATTGAGCGGCGGGACCGGCGGCAGCGGCAACCCGCTGGCACCGGTGACGTCGGCAGTGTCGTCGCTGACAGGCGCGCTCGGGTCGGCTGCGGGCTCGGGCGGCACTGGCAGTACCAGCAACCCGCTTGCGCCGATCACCGGTCTGCTGGGCACTGTCGCCGGCGCATTGACCGGTTCGGGGACCTCGACCGGCGGCACCACGGGCGGTGGCTTGCTCGGCGGTCTGGGCGGCCTGACGAGCAAGAAGTAACGAATACGAATAACGACGGCAAATAAAGACGCGAAAAAACAAGCGTCGAAGGGGGGCGGCGAGCCGGGTCAACCGGCTCGCCGTTTTTTTGTCACAGCTCGTGATATGTCACGTAGTCGCGCGAGAAGTCGTTACGCTGCAGAAAATTGGTGAACGTCATCGTCACCGATGCATCGAGTCCTTCCACGTAATGCCACCAGCCGATCGGCAGAAACAGTAATTCGCCGGGTTCGAGCGTGCATTCCATCAAATGCGCATTGCGCATCGACGGGAAACGCTCGTAGTCGATCGCACCGCCGTCCACCTCCGAATAACAATGCAGCATGTTCGCCATATGCGGCGTATCGGACAAGGGCACCAGCTTGATCTGTTTGCGGCCGATCACCTGCGCCATGAAGTTATTGGTCAGATCATGGTGAAACGGCGTCTTCGTTCCTGCCGGCCCCATCCAGAAAAAACCCGTATCGGGCGACTCGGCATCGAGATATTCGCGGATAGTCGGCGCGTCTGACCATAACGCCGCGAGGGACGCGCGATTGTGCGAAGTGTTATTGGCGGTCATGTAGAAATCGTTAGTCGGGCCGCTGCGCTCGACGAGATCGACATAATCGGCAAAGCGCATCATGCGCTTGAGCTTCGGCTGATTGATCTCATAATTCGCATCCGACTCGCGGCCGAACTGCACCTCGACTTCACAATCGCCGCACCGCTCGCGAAAGTAGTCGAAACTCCACTGCGTGCGCGCCGGCCAGAAATCGAAAGCGCCGGTGATGATGACCGGCCGGTTCTGAAAGTAGTACTGCTCAAAGAACTCGTCACGCGATAAACGCTCGCGCCGTTCGATCACGCCGCTTCCGGCGCGCATACGATTGAGCGTGCCGTACACCGACAATATCCATTCACGCTTGCGCAAACGATTGCGCAAGCGCACGGCACCCTCAAAGTAAGGACTCGCGAGCGCCGCCTCGATTTCGCGCGCGGCTTCGGCGGGGTCGAAACCATGTCCGACCAGCGCACCGTGCAGCGCAGGCGGCGGTGCGTCGAGCAGCAGATTCTCGGCAATCCAGCGGCGCCAGCCGTTGTCGATCGAACGGATCACAGTGGTCACGGCATTCTCCCAAACGATGTGCTCAAACCCGCTAGCCTCGCACGCAAACGCTCAAAAGAAAAGGCACGCGAGCCTTGCGGCGCGCGTGCCTTTTATCTGCTTGATCGAAGACAAACCAGGCTGTCTTCGGTCATGCGGCTCTTACATCTTCACTACGTCGAGCAGCGTCTTCTTGCCTGCCTTGTAGTTGTACAGCGAGATCACGCCGTGTTGAAGGTCGCCCTTCGAGTCGAACGTGGTTTCGCCGATCACACCCTTGTAGTCGGTCGCCGGCATAGCTGCCAGGATCTTCGACGGATCGGTCGAGTTCGAACGCTTCATAGCGTCGACGATGATGTACACAGCGTCATACGTGAACGGAGCGTAGATCTGGATCGGCTGACCGAAACGCTTCTGATACTTGGCGAGGAACGCTGCGCCGCCAGCCATCTTCTCGAGCGCCATACCGGCTTCCGAGCAGACGATGTTGTCGGTTGCGTCGCCAGCCAGGTCCGACAGCTTGTCGGTACACACGCCGTCGCCCGCCAGCACCTTCGCACGCAGGCCGAGCTGCTTGGCTTGCTTGGCGAACGGGCCGCCGGTTGCGTCCATACCGCCGTACATGATCGCGTCCGGGTTTTCGCCCTTGATCTTCGTCAGAATCGCGCGGAAGTCGACAGCCTTGTCGTTCGTCGCGTCATGCGACATCACGTTCAGGCCCAGCGACTTGGCGGTCTTTTCGAATTCGTTGGCGAGACCCTGGCCGTAAGCGGTCGAGTCGTCGACGATCGCGACGCTCTTCACTTTCAGACCCTTGGCTGCATAGTTAGCCAGCGCCGGACCTTGTTGCGCATCGGTCGCCACGACACGGTACGTCGTCTTGAAACCTTGTTGCGTGTAGGCCGGGTTCGTTGCCGACGGCGAGATCTGCACGATGCCAGCATCGCTATAGATCTTCGAAGCCGGGATCGAGGTGCCCGAGTTCAAGTGGCCGACCACTGCGACGACCTTATCGTCAACCAGCTTCTGCGCGACTTGCGTAGCCGTACGCGGGTCAGCTGCGTCGTCCTGTGCGTCGAGTTGCAGCGTGATTTTCTGGCCACCGATCGTCAGACCCTTGGCGTTGATTTCTTCAACAGCCAGACGTGCGCCGTTTTCGTTGTCTTTACCCAGGTGAGCGATACCGCCGGTCAACGGTGCAACGTGGCCGATCTTGACGACCTCGTCCGCCACCGCGCCCGTTGCCAACGACGCAAACAACATGGCCGCAGCGCTGATCGGCAACAGCTTTTGAATCTTGATGTTCATGTAAGTCTCCAGTTTCGGTCCCAAAAACAACGTAATCGCCCTGTGCCCCCGCTTCCCTACACGTGTCGCTCAGTCCCGTGGACGACCACGCCGGTTGCATCGTTCATGCACTTGGCCAGTACGTTCACCGGACTGTTTGTGGCAGACGGCAAACCGTACTTGCGCGCAAGTGTAGGCCATCAAATTAAATTGTGGGACTTTTTTGAGGAAGTGGGATGAACACTAATAGCGTTTATCCAACAGGAGTCGATTCCGGCTGGAAAGACAGGCTGGAAAGCACCAGCCCATGCGGGTTTCCGCTAGGTTCGCCTATCGTCTAACAGCGCGGCCTAAAGCTTTTAGCGTGTTAAACCGTTAATGTTTCGAATAGGCTTTGTGCGTAAAAACAAAGCGCGTCGCAGTTGCTGCGACGCGCGTCTGAGCCATGCCGAATCAACGTTTGAGCGCGCCGATCCGTGCTGCCACAGCATGCCATTCCTGCTCGAGTTGCCCAACCAGTTCGGCAGCGCCGAGGCCTTCCCGGCGCTTGCGGCCAAGCGGCGCGCCCTGGCCTGACCATAGAGACAGATAGTCGCCGTTATCCGCGCGGCTCGCGGTTTGCCGCAGTTCCTGCGTCAAGGCGTTTTGCACCGGATAAGGCGCGACCTTATGCGCCGACTCGCTTAACCGCTGCATCAACGGATTGCGTATGCCGCGCGCATGACGGCCGGTGATCGCGCGCGTCACGGAGGTCGATGTGTCGGACATCGAACGTACTCGGGTTTTCCATGCCTGCGGTATCGCACTCTCCAGACAAGTGAGGAACGCAGTGCCCATCACCGCGGCTTGCGCGCCGAGCGCGAGTGCGGCGACGATGCCGCGTCCGTCCATGATGCCGCCGGCGGCCAGTACCGGCAGCCCGGTCGCATCGACGAGTTGCGGCACGAGCGCCATCGTGCCGACCAGCGCCTCCTCGAATGCGCCGATGAAGGTGCCGCGATGCGCGCCCGCCTCCGCGCCTTGCGCGGCGATGGCATCTGCGCCCACGTCGCGCCAGGCGACACCCTCGGCAACATGCGTCGCGGTGCCTATTACATATAGGCCGTTCGCATGCAGTCGGGCGACGTCGGCGGCGGAAAGCAATCCGAACGTGAAACTCGCCACCGGCACGCGCAATTCAATCAGCGTTTCCAGTTGCGCGCGAAAATCCGGCGCGTAGCGTTCGAGCGGCTGACCCGGCGGCAAACCGAGGTCCGTGCGCAATGGATCGATTGCTTCGAGCGCGTGACGCACGGTGGCTTCGTCCGGCGCGGCCGGCTCCAGTACAAACAGATTCACGCCGAACGGGCGATCCGTCAGCGCGCGAATCGCCGCGACTTCGCTTGCGATCTTCTCGGGCGACAGTGCCGCCGCCGCGAGGAAGCCAAGACCGCCGGCATTCGATACCGCCGCCACCATCGCAGGCGTCGTCGCGCCGCCGGCCATCGGCGCCTGCACGACCGGCACCCGCAACTCGAAACGCGCCGCAAACGGCGTCACAAAACTGCCTTCATTCATGATCGATTCCCTCTCCGGCAAAGCGCTCGTAGCATCGACGAGCCAGGACTTTAGACTCTACCGAGCCGTGCGCGCGCGGAGAAATGAATTATCGAGAATGTTTCAATCGCCTTACGAGATTATCGCCGCGCGGCGGGCGTCGTCAGGCCGCGCGCGGCCTCAATGCAAGCCGTTTCTTTTGATGGCAAACTGACCGCCCGTCTCAGGTATTCAGGCCTCTGGCATTCATTCAGACCGACCCCGCGCATCGACGCACGAGTAAATGGAGAGCAACATGAGCACGACTTCCCGCTGGATCGACATTCCCGTCGGCAACGACAGTTTCGGCGGCTATCTGGCGCTGCCCAAAGGCGGCAAGGGACCGGCCGTCATCATCATTCAGGAAATCTTCGGCGTGAACAGCCACATCCGCTCGGTCGCGGACCAGTACGCGCAAGACGGCTACGTCGCGCTCGCACCGGACATTTTCTGGCGCGTGCAGCCGCGCGTCGAATTGACGTATGACGGCGCGGATCGCGAGAAAGGCATCGAGTTGATGCAAAAGACCAATGTCGACCTGGCGGTGGCCGATATCGGCGCAGCCGCCGCGGCGCTGCGCGCGATGCCGGAAGTGACCGGCAAAATTGCGGCGATCGGCTTCTGCTTCGGCGGTCAGCTCGCGTATCTGGCCGCCGCGCAAGGCTCGCTCGACGGCGCGGTGGCGTACTACGGCGGCGGCATCCAGAACAAGCTCGAGCAGGCCGCGAAGATCAAAGTGCCGATGCAATTCCACTACGGCGAACTCGACGCGCATATCCCGCTGTCGGCCGTCGGCCAGATTCAGGAGCGCTTCGCCGGCCGTGCCGATGCGGAATTCAACATTTATCCGAACGCCGATCACGGCTTCAACTGCTCGGACCGCGCGTCGTATAGCCAGCCCGCTGCAGCGCTCGCGCATGGCCGCACGCTGATCTTCCTCGGTGAGCGGTTGTAATAACACTCGATAGCGAGGGTCCCTCCGTCGTGCAATCAGACTATCTCGCCCATGACGCCATCGGCCTCGCCGAACTGGTTCGAAGCCGCGAAGCAAGCGCTCGCGAATTGCTGGACATCGCGATCTCCCGCACCGAGGCCGTCAATCCCGCGATCAATGCGATCGTCCTGAAGGACTATGACGCCGCGCGTCAGCGTGCCTCGCGTGATGATGCGAACAGAGCGAACGGCGCGAACCAAGCGGATGGTGGCAGCACGCAAGCAGCGCTCGCGGGCGTGCCTTATCTGATCAAGGACCTGGGCGCAGCGGTCGCCGGATTGCGCATGTCGATGGGCAGCCGCCACTATCGCCATTTCATTCCTACCGAGGACGCACCGGTCGTCGCGCTCGCAAAGGCGGCCGGTCTCAACATCTTCGCCAAGACCAGTACGTCCGAACTCGGTCAGATGCCTTATACGGAGCCCGAATTGTTCGGCGCGTGCCGCAATCCGTGGAATCTCGACCACACGCCTGGCGGTTCGAGCGGCGGTGCGGCCGCGGCAGTGGCTGCGGGCATCGTGCCACTCGCGCATGCATCGGATGGTGGCGGCTCGATCCGCATTCCCGCTTCATGTTGCGGACTATTCGGCCTCAAGCCTTCGCGCGGACGTGTCCCGCGCGCGACACCGACTGCCGCAGTCGGTGAACTCGGCATCGATCACGCGGTATCGCGCAGTGTGCGCGACAGTGCATTGCTGCTCGATCTGCTGGCGGGCAACGCGGACAGGCCGCTCGGCGCGCCGGGCACTTTCCTTGGCGCCAGCCGCGAGCCATGCAAGCCGCTGAACATTGCCTACGTCACTGATCCGATGCTGGCCTTCTCGCTCTCCGCCGACTCGCGCGCCGCGCTCGAAGACGCCGCGCAACTCGCCAGTTCGCTAGGCCATAACATCGAACCGGTGTCGCTCGGCATCGATTTCGCGGCAGTCCGCCATGCGTTCCTGATGATCTGGTCGGTGACGGCGGAAGAAATGGTGCTGAACGCCGATCGCATCACCGGCCGCAAGCCGCTGCGCGACGAATTCGAAATCTCGACATGGACGATGGCGCACATCGGCCGCAAACTCGGCGAGCACGGCCTGCCCAGCGCACTGGAAGAACAGCGCCGCATCACAGAGCGTCTCACCGATTTGCTGAACCGCTACGACGTGCTGCTGTGCGCGACGCTCGCCGACGCGCCGATCAAGATCGGCGAAATGCACCCCACCTCCGCGGAGCGCATGCAGATGCGCGCCGTCACGGCGATGCCGCTCGAAGCCCTGATGAAGAAGGTGCTGACCGAAGCGTCGAACAAGGGGTTCGCATGGGCGGGATGCACAGCGTTGTTCAATCTGAGCGGACAACCGGCGATGTCGGTGCCGCTTTACTGGAACGCGCGCGGGCTGCCCATCGGCGTGCAGTTCGCCACGCGTAACGGCGGCGAAGCAACGCTGTTGCGACTGGCCGCGCAACTCGAAGCGGCGCGGCCGTGGTTCGACAAACGGCCACCGTTGATACCGGCACGCAGCTAGACGAACTGGCGCCGAACGACTGAACCCTCAAGCCGGTTTGCGCCGCGCATCGAGATCCGCGTGGCGCTTGCCGGGAATGCACGCCACTGCCACGATCGACAACGCCAATCCGCCCATCACGTAATAAGTCGGCGCGAGCGGCGAACCCTTAGTGTTGATGAGCCACGTCACGACAAAATTCAGCGCCTCGGGCGAGAGGCCGTGTGTGATCAACGCGCCAACCACCGCACCGAGCAGAAGCGCCGCCGCCTGGCTCGCCATCTGCCAACTGCCGTAGAAGCCGCGCTTCGAGAACGGCGCCGCTTCGATCAGCAAAGCTGTAGAACTGCCGAATTCACCACCGGCGGAGAAACCCTGCAACAGACGCCCGAGCACGATCATCAAAGGCGCGCCGATGCCGATCGCCGAATACGGCGGGGCAATCGCCAGCAGCAGAATGCCGAGCGTCATCAGCGCGATGACGAACGATAGCGCCGCCTTGCGTCCCGCCCGATCCGCGTAAAGTCCAAGTACGATGCCGCCGATCGGCCGCATGACGAATGCGACGCCGAAGGTTGCGGTGGTCAGCAACATCGACGCATAGTCGTTTCCTGCTGGAAAGAATAATTGTGCGATCACCACCGTGAGGAAACCGAACACGGTGAAGTCGTACCATTCGAGCGCGTTGCCGATCACGGCCGCCATGACTGCGCGTGTATTGAGGCTCCGTAACGCTGGTGCCATTCGAATCTCCAGCCTGCGAAAAATGTCGCGTGGTACGGCGTCTCAGCGTAGATGTGCTTCAGCGTGCCTTAGTGCGCCCTGGCGCGAGAGAGAAAAACAATGCCCGCCGCCGCAATCGCATTGGAGTGTAAAGAGCGCACAAGCTGTTTTCAAGCAGCAAAAAAGCGTCTGTCGCGCAGGGCGGCAGACGCCTCTATGATCAGACCGCAGTCCGGCACCGCAATGTTGCGGCGCATTTACCGCGACACTGAATGTGTATGCGGCTGAAACGTAATCAGGCCTTCTTGTTATATGCGCTGCACCAACCTGTGCTCGCGACCTGCTTGCCCGCGAACATCGGGCAGCCCGCGTAGGGGTCGGTCGGCTTGCCTTGATAGAAGCTGCAGTTGCCGCAGTCCTGGCCCGCTGCGTATTTCGCGAACTTGGCCTTGTCGACTTTGCTCGCGTCGGCCTTGTAGCCGAGCGCTTGTGCGGTCGGGTCGGTCTCGGCGACCTTCGGTGCGTCGGCGAAAGCCTGGCGCGACAGGGCAAACGTGGATGCCACACCAATGCTGGTGATCAAAAACGTACGACGGGAAGATTTCATGGGGACTCACTCCATTTATATTGAACTGATCGCCGTTCTGATGACAGCGGTCCCTAAGGATAGCAATGAAGCTGTCGCGCGTGACGGCCCAAATGATAGAGATAACCGAATTTGCACTCCCCCGCGCGCTCGTTACGCGCTCGGAATGTCCGTTGCTCGCACGACGTGAGCAGCGGGGCGAGAAGCGAGGTGAAAACGCGAGGGTGCGACAATTAAGCGCGCCCACTCAGTTCGCAGACACGCTGAGCGATCGCTAGCGACGCCGTCAATCCAGGCGACTCGATACCGAACAGATTGACCAGCCCGCGCACGCCATGCGCGGCCGGCCCTTGAATCACGAAGTCGGCGGCGGGCTCGCCTGGGCCGGAAAGCTTCGGACGAATCCCCGCATAAGCAGGCTGCAAGGCATCGTCGGGAAGCGCGGGCCAGTACGCGCGAATCGCCGCGTAAAAGGAATCCGCACGATGCGGATCGACGTCGTAATTAATCACATCGACCCATTCGACGTCGGGACCGAAACGCGCCTGGCCGCCGAGATCGATCGTCAGATGCACGCCGAGGCCGGCTTCGTTCGGCATCGGATAGATCAGACGGCTGAACGGCGCGCGCCCCGAGATGCTGAAGTAGTTGCCGCGCGCGAGATAAAGCGGCGGCACATGCCGCGCGTCGAGGCCGCGAATCTTGCGCGCCAGCGCATTCGCGTACAAACCGGCGCTATTGATCACGCAGGCTGCGCTGATCGTGGTCGGCGCGCTGCCGCCCACGTTGATGATGAAGCGGCCGTTGCTCGCTTCGATCGCCTTGACCGGCGCATGGAACGCACACACCGCGCCGTCGCGCTCGGCGTCGCCCTGAATCGCCAGCATCAACTGGTGACTATCGACGATGCCCGTCTGCGGCGAGAACACGGCCTCCACACATTCGAGCGCGGGTTCGAGCGCTTGCGCCTGGTCGCCGTTGATTCGCATCAGGTCGAGCACACCGTTCTCACGGCCCTTCGCCATGATGCTTTCGAGCTGAGGAATCTGATTGCGCGAGGTGGCGACCAGCAGTTTGCCGCAGCGCGAGTGCGGCACGTTGTGCTCGACGCAGTAGTCGTAGAGCATCTCGCGACCGCGCACACAAAGCGCCGCTTTCAACGAGCCGCGCGGATAGTAGATCCCCGCGTGAATCACTTCGCTATTGCGCGAGCTGGTGCCCACGCCAATCGCTTCCGCCGCTTCCAGCACGATCACCTCGCGCCCGCGCGCCGCCAATGCGCGCGCCACGGCAAGACCGACGACACCAGCGCCGATCACTACACATTCGATCTGATCCATGTCCCTTGACGCGGCTAACCTCGCCGCGCGCTGCCTCGTTCACCCGATAATCATGAAGACAGGGTACGGCTATCGAGGACCGCACACCGCTCGCTGTCGAACGCACCTGGCCTTACGCAACCGCTTTACAAAATTGTACGACGCTGCACAGACAGAAATGCCCGCAGGCAGACGACTGCGGGCATTCGGTCTTGAGCAGGGCTTAAACGTATGGGCCGGACAAGACCAGTGTACGCCGTCGACGATTGTCGCGCTCGAATCTTCATGCGCGCGATGGCATCGCCCCGCGTCCTCGGAGCATTGCCGGCTATGGCGACCACCTTGCCGCCGGACGCCCGTCTGGCCGAAGACAGACCGACGCAAACCCTCCGAAATCGCGAAACTAGCAACAATTGCTGCGACATTCATCCTGTTTTAAGTGTCGAACCGCCTGTTTCGTGTCCGCAGAAAGCCGTCCGAAGGCGGCTTTCTGACAAAAACAGAGCAAAAATGCTCAAAAACCGATCGGTTTCCTGCGATTTCCGTAATCCAGACGGATGTCGCCGGCTTCGATCCGATCCCGCCCGTCGATGCGTGCCGCGCCGAAGCCATTCAGAATCGCGCGCCGCATTTCACGCGGCGAGGCCAGCTTCAGCGCATCGAGCGCGGCGTCGCCGAGCGTTTCGGGAAAGCGCAGGCCCCAGTTATGCGCCGAGCGAATCTCGTCGTAGATCGATTGAGCGATACGGCGCGCGCCGTCACGATCCGGCGGCGGAATCTCGTACACGTTCATCCGGTTCAGAATCGGCTCCGGGATCGAGCGCTCGTCGTTCGCGGTCGCGATCCAGATCACATGGCCGGCATTGATCGGAATCTCCGCGAATTCGTCGATGAACGTCTGCGCCGTGTCGTGTTCGAGCAGCGCGTAAAGCGCGCCGAGCGGATCGTATTGCGAATCGCCCGTGGCCTTGTCGATTTCGTCGACGGCAATCACGGGGTTGGCGTAGCTGCCGTTCACGAGCGCGTCGAACACCTTGCCCGGCTTCGCGTTCTTCCATTGCGACGATGCGCCCGACAGAATCCACCCCGCTGTCAGCGAACTCATCGCCACGTATTGGTACGCGGTGCCGAGCATGCGCGCCAATTGCTTGGCAAAGTGCGTCTTGCCGATGCCCGGTTCGCCGAGCAACAGGATCGGCATCAGTTCGAGCCGGTCTTCAGTCTCGAGACACAAGGCGACCTGCTTGCGGATGTCGTCGAGCGGTTCCGCAAAGTTGGGCAGCGCGTCGATCAGATCGTCAATCGACGGCATCCGGTTCGGCTTGACGCAGAAGCGCAGATTGCCGGTTTTCAGCATCTTTTCGTACGTCGCGCGCAGCGCCTCGTTCGCCCCTTCGCTGAGCTCGTTCAGCGCGGTCTCGACCTGATCGAGGTCGTACACCCTGCTGAAAGATGCCACGGCGATTTCCTGTTTGACCATTGCTGTTGTCATCGCACACCCCGTCTGGCTGGTCTTGCTGCTGCGGCGCCTGATGGACACCGTTTCAGGTCCAGTGTAGCGAGGCCATATTCGCGTGCAAGCCAGCAGTCATGCGGGTCTGCTGCTAACAAGGGTGTGTTTCCTGCGACGCCCTGGAGGACGCCCCCTTGGGGATTCACCTCCTCATCGGAAATGGTGTTTTGCTGAACCCGGCCCCGTTTGAAGTGTCAGAAAGGCGTTCAGCCCATCAGGCGTAAGATGGCCTTCTGTCTACTCTGCCGGACGCAGTGACCGGAGAATCCTTCTATGTGGAAAACCAGTATCGCCGCCGTGCTGTTCGGCACTTCGCTGCTTGCGAACGCGCAACAAGGGGCGGCGCAACAGGCCGTGCAATGGCAGTTGCAGGTCATGCGCGACGGCCAGCAGATCGATTCGTTCGACGGCACCACCACCGTCGGCCAGGCGCGCACGGACACGCATCACAAGATGGTCCAGCATAACGTCGGCTGTAAAGACCAGCCTGGCGGCAGCATCGATCTGGCGCGCACGCTGACGATCTCGCCGCTGCAGGCGGATGCGAGCACGGTCACGCTGTCGATCGAAGCCCAGGAAACATTCGAGGAAGACGCCGCACGACAAACCGACACCGGTTGCAAGTTGCCGCCGCAACCGCGTCAGGTGAGCGCAAGCCATCCCGGCCTGAAGCTGCCGCCTGGTCAGTGGGTCAATTGGACGATCGTCGACAAGAATCCGAGCCTGGTTTATCGCGTGCGTGCGAGCCTTGCGAACAGCGCGAACTAGTGCAATGCGAACAATGCGAACTGCACGAACCGAAACGAACAACCGAAGCCCCCAACAGAACACGTGGACAACGCGGCATGCGAAACCCAGAAGAATTGATCCGCGAGAGCGCAGCGCCCAAGGATTTCATTGCGGTCAGCTGGAATCTGCATAAGGGCCGCACACCGCTCGGCTTTCAGGCTTGGCAGGCGATGCAGCGCTGGGTTCAGTCGACCCATGCGGACGCGTATTTTTTACAGGAAGCGATGGCGCGGCGCATGCCCTCGCCGATATTGGCAAGTAGTTTCGGCTCGCCGCTCGGCGATCCGTTGAGCGATGTCTGGCACTGTCAGGCCACCGAGATCGCTCGCGCGGCCGAACTTGAAATCGCGCTTGGGCCAAACGTCTTCAAGCCGTCGTGGCGGCATGGCAATGCGATTCTGTCGCCGCATCCGCTCGATCTCGGCGGACGCTGGGATATCTCCGCGCATCGCTTCGAAAAGCGCGGACTGCTGGTGGCGCGAGCGACCTTCGGCGGTCATTCGGTCACGCTGCTGTGCGCGCATCTCGCGCTCACGCGCTCGGCGCGCTTGCGGCAGATGAACTGGATCGCGCACTGGATCGCGAAGGAAGCGCCGGAAGGTCCGCTGGTGCTGGCCGGCGACTTCAACGACTGGCGCAACGACTCGGTGCCGCTCTTCGCCGAACACGGCTTGCACGAAGTGGCGACGCTGCTCGGCGAATCGGGCCGCACATTTCCGGCCTTCTCGCCAGCGCTCGCGCTCGACAAGATGTTCGTGCGCGGTATGGAGCCGGTCGAATGGATCCAGCCGACGCAGGAAACGGCGTGGCTGTCGGATCATTTGCCGTATATGGCGCGGTTGCGAGTCGAGTGAACTACTTTAAAAGGCGGCCTAGCCGCCTTTAGCCGCCTTTTTCTCTTCCCTGCTGCAAACGTGAAGCCGGCAGGACGACGCTGACCAACGCGCATTAGCCTCTTCGCGGCGTCCAGTTCAGCGCCGCCGCGATCTCCTCGCCGGGCTGCAACACGCAGCCGCCCACCTGCTCGCGCATGCCCATCGCGTTGAAGCAATCGGTCGTGTTGGTCACCGGTTCGACACATAGCTGTGCATCGTTAGCGGGCGCGAATACCACCATATGATCGAAGGGCGCATCGGCGGTCATCGTCAGTTGACGGTGTTCGTCGGGCCATGCAATCGTCGCCTCGCGCGACCAGTTGGCGAAGTTGTTGTCGAGCGCGAACGTGTCCGGCGACATGCCGTGGCGCAACGCCTCGACCGCAGGGTGCGGGCCGAGATGCGTGGGCAGCACGTCGGCGTCGGCATGCCACATGGCTTGCACTTCGGCGTAGACGCGGGTCTGCGCGGTGCGCGGATAGTACGGGTGATGACCCATGCCGAAGGGCATCGGCCGGTCACCGAGATTCTGCGCGGACAGCGTGATACGCAGCGCGCCGCCGATCAACTCGATGCGCTGCCGCGCGCGATAACGGAACGGCCAGTCGCCGGGCTGCCGTGAGTCCGGTTCGTGTTCGAAGTGCAATTCCACGGAGCTCTCCGTGCGCGCCCCCACCTGCCACGGATGCCGCCACGCGTTGCCATGCAGCGCATGCGTAAAGCGCAGGTCGTTGCCGTTCAGATCGACTGTGCCGCCGTCGAACTGGAAACGCGCGTCGCGAATCCGGTTGCAATAGGGAAAGAGCGGAAAGCTCGCCATGCGCAGCGGATCACGTTGATCGAACGCTGCTTGCGTGGCTGGCCGCAGCCAGTGAAGCGGGCCTTCTGGCGTCGACTCATAGTAAGCCGCGAGCGCGCCGCCGACTTCAGGCGCGACCACCACGTGCATGGCGCCAGCCGTCAGCGTGACAAGCGACGGCGCGATCGCGGGGTCGTCGAGCCACGTGAGCCCGGTGAGTTCAGCGACGAATGGCCGGATCGGATTCAAGGAAACGTCGCGCATGGTCAGAAAAGGCGGGGCCTCAGGCGGATGGCGGCATGAACGCCCATCGATGTCTCCTATGACATGCCGCGCACAGCGCGCGGCCGGCGGAACCGTCAGGCTCCGCGCGACCGAGAATCGCACGCCAAAGCGTATCGGTCAATATTATTAGTAATAAATTCACCAAAACTAACCAATTCTTGCCTTACCAAATCTCCCAAATGGCGGGTTAGCGCGCGTTGCCGCGCGCATATTATTAGTGGTACCGTCAGCACCACGAATGCCACCGGCATGCTCCTGCTTTTGCGCCGCTGCAGCGCGGCCCGCACAATGAAAAAATCGACTCAACGCCGCCCGACCATGACCGACATCGCCAAGCTCACCGGCGTGTCGCAATCTACTGTTTCGCTCGTGCTGAACAACGCGACCGGCGCAAAATTCTCTGAGACCACCCGCAACAAGGTGCTGAAGGCCGCGCACGACCTCGGCTACCGGCTGTCGCTGCGCGAACCGGTATCGGTTTCGGACGATGAACGCAACTTGATCGTCTATCTGGCCGACGAGATTTCCACTAGCCCGCATCCGGTCGTCAACGTCGACGGCGCGCGCGATGCGGCCTATGCGAGCGGCAAGATGCTTGCCGTCTACTCGACGCACGGCAACGCCGACATCGAAAAGCAGGTGCTCGACGCGACGCTGTCCAATCCGCACGTATTCGGCGTGATCTACGCGACCGTCTACACCCGCAAGGTCACCTTGCCGGCGGCGCTCTCGCAGGTGCCCACCGTGCTGCTGAACTGCTACACGAGCGAAGGCGGGTTGTCATCGGTGGTGCCAGCCGAGGTCGCGGGTGGCCATCTGGCGACCGACTATCTGCTGCAGTCAGGGCATCGGCGGATCGGCTATATCAACGGTGAGCCGTGGCAGGACGCCTCGAAAGACCGCCTCAAGGGCTATCGCACGGCGCTCGCCACCGCCGACCTGCCGTACGCGCCGGAACTGGTGCGCGACGGCGACTGGAGTTCGGGAGTCGGCTTCGAAATGACGCTCTCCCTGATGCGCGAAGCGCATCCGCCGACCGCCATTTTCTGCGCCAACGACCTGACCGCGCTGGGCGCGATCGAGGCTCTGAAGCAACTCGGCCTGCGTGTGCCCGAAGACGTTTCCGTGCTCGGCTACGACGACCAGGAAATTGCCCGCCACACGCATCCGCCGCTGTCGACCGTGGTGCTGCCGAACTACGAACTGGGACGCTGGGCCGTCGAAACCCTGCTGCAGGAAGAGCACAACCGCGCAGCGGGCGCACCGGTGCGGCATCGCCTCGTCAAACTCGACGGACCGCTCGTCGAACGCGGTTCGGTCAGGGTAATTACCGAGGCAGAAAAGCCAATAATTAATATTATTAGTGATTGACCGATAATAATTCCCGGTGGAATAATCGGCACGTCCGGTCAGGGTGAAACAGCTCGGCCGACAGGAGAAACACTAAAAAGCAAATACACCTCACCAGGTACTGGAGGAAGACAATGGCGTCGCTCAACACGCAGTCGCGCACGCACGCGCGCAAGCAGCAGATTCGTCCGCTGGCAGGTTCACTGCTGGCTCTGGCAATCGGGTTCGGCGTCGCCACTGCGCACGCCGACGACGCGTTGCCGAAGTTGGCCAGCAAGACGCCGCTGAAGGTCGGCTTCGCGCAGACCGAAAGCAACAATCCGTGGCGTCTCGCGGAAACCAAGAGCTTCAAGGACATCGCCGCGAAGTGCGGCTGGCAGGTCGTGATGACCGACGCCAACGGCTCCAACTCCAAGCAGGTCTCTGACATTCAAAGCATGATCGCGCAGCACGTCGATCTGCTGGTGTTCCCGCCGCGCGAAGAAAAACCGCTGGCGCCGGTCGTGCTGCAGGCTAAAAAGGCCGGCATTCCGGTGATCCTGGTGGACCGTGACGTCGACCAGTCGGTGGCCAAGGCGGGCCGCGACTACATCACCTTCATCGGTTCGGACTTCATCGATCAGGGCCATCGCGCCGCTGACTGGCTCGTCAAGGCAACCGGCGGCAAGGCGAAGATCATCGAACTCGAAGGCACGACGGGCGCGTCCGCCGCGAACGACCGCAAGAAGGGCTTCGACGAAATCATCGCGAAGAACCCGGGCATGACGATCATCGCCTCGCAAAGCGGTGACTTCGCGCGCGACAAGGGCCGTCAGGTGATGGAAACGCTGTTGCAGGCGCACCCGGAAGTGACCGCCGTCTACGCGCATAACGACGAAATGGCGCTCGGCGCGATCGCCGCGATCAAGGCCGCCGGCAAGCAGCCGGGCAAGGACATCCAGATCGTCACGATCGACGGCACCAAGGGTGGCATGGACGCGATCGCCGCCGGCGAACTCGGCGCAAGCGTGCAGTCGAGCCCGTTCTTCGGCCCGCTCGCCTGCGACGTCGCCCAACGTTACGCGAAGGGCGAAAAGATCCCGACGTGGGTCAAGGTCTCGGACCGCTTCTACGACAAGAGCAACGTGCAGCAGAGCATGCAGTACGGCTATTGATCGACAGCCGCCGTCGTACACGCGGTTGGGTAGCTTGATGGCAGCGCTTTAGCGGAGTGTCCACGCGCTCCGTACCTCGAAGAAAGCCTCTTCGAGAGCTGTGCCCGCAGGACGTCCCCGCCCCGAATCGATCTCCTTGGGGGGCGGGTGACGGGAAGGGTTCGGAGCGACGCGTTCGTGGCAGCACGGGCCGTCGCTTCGCTTTTATGCGGCGTAACATGGTTCGACGACACCGCCTGCATGGAGCCCGAACGAACGGCCACAGCGGCTCGCACTGCCCAGCGCATGCAGCACGTGAAGCAGGACACGCATCAGGAGGACACCCGTGACGGAATCCGGCACGCAGACACCGCACTCTCCCCTTACCCGTTCGCCGCTGCTGGAGATGCAGGACATCGGCATCAGCTTCGGCGGCGTACCCGCGTTGCGCAGCGCCAATCTGAGCGTGGCAGCCGGCGAAGTGCACGCGCTGATCGGCCAGAACGGCGCCGGCAAATCGACCATGATCAAAATCCTGACCGGCGCCTATCGGCGCGGCTCGGGCAGCGTGCGCTTCGAGGGCCGTGAAGTCGATTTCCGCACGCCGAAGCAGGCGCGTGAAGCCGGCATCAGCACGATCTATCAGGAGATCAACCTGGTGCCGTTCCGCTCGGTTGCGGAGAACATTTTCCTCGGCCGCGAGCCGCGCCGCTTCGGCCTGATCGACTGGCGCGCGGTACAGCAACGCGCCGCCGCCCTGCTCGATTCGTTCGGTTTGCAGATCGATGTGAAGAAACCGGTCGGCCGCTATTCCACCGCGATCCAGCAGATGGTGGCGCTGGCGCGCGCCGTCTCGTCGGATGCGAAGATGGTCATCATGGACGAGTCGACCTCGTCGCTCGATGAACGCGAAGTGGAATTGCTGTTCACGGTGGTGCGCAAACTGCGCGACGACGGCCGCGCGGTGATCTTCGTCTCGCACCGGCTCGACGAACTGTACGCGCTATGCGACCGCGTCACCGTGATGCGCGACGGCCAGACGGTCGCGCAAAGCGCGATGGCGGAGATGGACAAGCTGCAACTCGTCACGACGATGCTCGGCCGCACGCTCGCCGCCGTCGTGCACGAAGACGCCGCTGCGCGTGAAGCCAACCTCGCGCGGCGCGGCAAGCAGGCGATCGCCGCGACGCACCTGAGCGCGCATCCGAAAGTGAGCGACGTGTCACTTGAAGTGCATGCGGGCGAAGCGGTGGGACTCGCGGGCCTGCTCGGCTCGGGCCGGACCGAAACCATGCGCCTGATGTTCGGCGCCGATCCGCTCGAACAAGGCTCATTGTCGATTGGCGGAGAAACGGTGGCATTGAAGTCACCGCAGGACGCGATCGCGCGCGGCCTCGCCTACCTCACCGAGGACCGCAAAGCCGAAGGCATCGTCCCCGAACTCTCGGTGCGCGACAACCTCACGCTCGTCTGCTTGCGCACGCTGGCGAAGAACGGCGTGGTCGACGTGAAGAAACAGCAGGTGATCGTCGACCGTTTCATTGCGTCGCTCGGCATCAAGCTGCGTTCGGCCGATCAGCCGATTCGCGAACTGTCTGGCGGCAATCAGCAGAAGGTCCTGCTTGCGCGTTGGCTCGCTGCCGAACCTTCGCTGCTGTTGCTCGACGAGCCGACGCGCGGCATCGATGTCGGCGCCAAAGCCGACGTGGCGAAGATCGTGCGTGAACTGCGCGATGCGGGCCTCGCTGTGCTGCTGTCCGCCTCCGAACTCGAAGAACTGACGGCGGTGGCCGACCGCGCGGTGGTGATCCGCGATGGCCGCACCGTCGCCGAACTGAACGGCGCCGACATGAGCGAGACCGCAATCATGGACGCCATCGCCTACGGCAGCGAAGGCCAATCGCAACTGGTCGAAGCCGCCCAGACCGCACATATCGAAGACGCGTTGGAGGGCGACCGTCATGGCGCTTAAGTTGCACACCGAGTCGATACACACCCAAACCACGCCGCCTATGCCGGACGCAGCCACATCACGCGCCACGGCCGCATCGACGGTGAAGAAATGGCGGCACCTGGCCATGCAACGCGAAGTGATCGTGTTGCTCGCGATGGTGCTCTTCAACCTGATCTTCACCCCGCACTTCTGGTCGCTGCAAACCTTCAACGTCAACATGACGCAGGTGGTGACGATCGTGATCGTCGGCATCGGCATGACGCTCGTGGTGGCGACGGGCGGCATCGATCTGTCGGTGGGCGCGTCGATGGCAATCTCAGGGGCGCTCGCGCCGATGCTGTTCCTGAATATTCCCGGGCCGGGCGGTATCGCGCTCGCGTTCGTGCTGCCGGTGCTGGCGGCGGCCGCGTGCGGCGTCTTCAACGGCTTGCTGGTGACGAGGCTATCCGTCCAGCCGATTGTCGCGACGCTGGTGCTGTTCATCGCCGGGCGCGGCATCGCCCAGGTCGTCACCGATGGCAGCCTGCAGGCGTTCAACACGCCCGCCTTCCAGTGGATCGCCTTGGGCAAGGTCGCCGGCGTGCCGTTTCAGGTGCTGCTGATGCTCGCGCTGGTCGTGCTGTTCGCGTGGATCGTGCGCAAAACCCTGTTCGGCCAGTACCTGCTGATCACCGGCGGCAACGAAAAGGCCGCCTATCTGTGCGGTGTGCCGACGGCCACCGTCAAGCTGATCGCTTACACGGTGTGCGCCGCGCTCGCGGGACTGGCGGGGCTGATCTCGATCTCGGTGAATTCGTCGTCGGATGCGAACGTGGTGGGACTCGGTGTCGAACTCGACGCGATCGCCGCGGTGGCGGTCGGCGGCACGGCGCTGACGGGCGGCAAGGCGTATATCGGCGGCACGCTGATCGGCGCGCTGATCATCCAGTTGCTGCGCTATACGCTGCTCGCGCACGGCATTCCCGACGCGGCGGCACTGGTGGTGAAGGCCGGCATCATCGTCGCTGCGGTTTATGTGCAACGCCGCTCGCGTTAAAGCGTGCAGGACACTCCGGACTCGATGCGATGAAAAAGAACCTTCCTATCCTCCTTGCACTGGTCACGCTCATCGTGCTCGGCCTCGTGCGCTACGACCATTTCGGCTCGGCCTACAACATCACCTCGTTCTGGCGCTACAACTCGATGTTCGCGCTGATCTCGATCGGCATGGCCTTCGTGATCATCACGGGCGGCATTGATCTGTCGGTCGGCACGGTGGCGGCTCTCGCGAGCGTCGTCGCCGCGTTGACCAGCGCGTACGGCGGCGGGGTCGCGGTCGTGGCCGGCTGCGCGGCCGGCATGGCCGTCGGCGTGCTCAACGGCCTGATCATCACGCGGCTGAAAATCCTGCCCTTCATCGTGACGCTCGCGACCAGCCTCGGCGCGCATGGCGTCGCGCTGCTGCTCGGCAAGAACGATGCGGTGTCGATCGCCGCCGACTC
The DNA here is from genome assembly GCF_050434225.1 of Paraburkholderia sp. GAS32. NCBI lineage: Bacteria > Pseudomonadati > Pseudomonadota > Betaproteobacteria > Burkholderiales > Burkholderiaceae > Paraburkholderia > Paraburkholderia sp. GAS32. The sequence continues at coordinate 134,979 of NZ_JBNPVS010000025.1, forward strand.
GAACTTCGGCAACTTCGGTCAAGGCGATCTGTTCGGCCTGCCGATCCCGGGGATCGTCGCGGCAGTCGCCGCAATCGCCGGCTGGCTCGCGCTGCGCAGCACGCGCTTCGGGCGGCATTCGCTGGCCATCGGCGGCAGCGAGGAAGCGGCGCGGCTAATGGGCCTGAACGTCGACCGCACGCTGGTGATGGCTTATGCCGTGAGCGGCCTGCTCGCCGGCATGGCAGGCGTGATCCTCGCCGCACAATTCGGCGCCGGTCAGCCGAACGAAGGCGTTGGCTGGGAGCTGTTCGCGATCTCCGCGGTGGTGCTCGGGGGCACCTTGCTTACCGGTGGGGAAGGCTCGATTGCGATGACGATCGCCGGCGTGCTGTTGCTCGGGTTGGTGTTCAATCTGCTGAATTTCGAAAACGGGCTGGGATTCATCAGCTTGTCGGCGTACTGGCAATCGGTGATTCGCGGGGTGTTCCTGCTGCTGGTGATCGTGCTGCAGGCAAGAGTGCTGAAGCAGCGCGGCAAGAAGCGCGTGGCGGCTCCGGCGTAATCAAAACAGGAAACGCTGGAATCCTTATTTAACGGTGGATTCCGGCTGTTCGCCCGAGCGCCAATCAACCTTTGTGTACCAACCTGGCAAGGCCATGCAGCGCGAACAGAAGTGAGCGCGCTCGCCCTGCGCATCTCGCCTTTACGGCCCGATTTCCTCACCTTTCGCACTGATCTCCCGCCCTTTTGCCAGTTTTATCAGCAGGGTCAATGCTGCGGTGCACGGCGGGTTTCGGTATCATCCTGAAAATGTTGCCCGCGCGGGGCGCCTATCCGGCGCATGCCGGACAGCCGATGGCAGCCGCCCTGCGCGGTTTTCGCCCATCGCCGTACCCTTGCTGAAGCGCGGCTGCAGCCACGCCAACGTACTTCGCGGCGCCGATCGTCACAACCGCCGGCGCCGACGCTTCCAGGTCCGGTAGCCCGCTTCACCACGCTCAACCGCCGCGCCAAAGCCCTCGGGCAGCGGGCGCGGTAAAATAGCGGATTGCGCGTGATTCCCGATCTCGGGTTAGCGCAGCATCGCCCTTGCCGTGCCGGCCGGCTAAAACGACTGGCCGCCTTTGTTTTCGCACTATCCAAGAAGCCATGAGCAACCTGAATTCACAAACAGTCCTGAGCGTCCATCACTGGACCGATACGCTTTTCAGCTTCACCTGCACGCGCGATCCGTCGTTCCGTTTCGAAAACGGCCAGTTCACGATGGTGGGCCTCGAAGTCGACGGCAAGCCGCTGATCCGCGCCTATAGCCTTGCGAGTGCGAACTACGAAGAGCACCTCGAATTCCTGAGCATCAAGGTGCAGGACGGCCCGCTCACGTCGCGTTTGCAACATTTGAAGGTCGGCGACGAAGTCCTGATCGGCAAGAAGCCGGTCGGCACGCTGATGGCCGACAACCTGCTGCCGGGCAAAACGCTGTGGCTGCTGTCCACCGGCACGGGTCTCGCCCCGTTCATGTCGATCATTAAAGATCCGGACATTTACGAGCGCTACGAGCGCGTGGTCCTGACGCACACCTGCCGTTTCGTCGACGAGCTGGCGTACAAGGAATACATCACGGATCACCTGCCGGCGCACGAACATCTGGGCGAGCTGGTGCAGGAAAAGCTGCTGTACTACCCGACGGTGACGCGCGAAGCGTTCCAGAACCGCGGCCGCATCACCGAACTGATCGAAACCGAAAAGCTGTTCGCCGACCTCGGCGTGCCGGGCTTCTCGCTCGCAGACGACCGTGTGATGCTGTGCGGCAGCCCGCACATGCTGCGCGACACGCGCAAGCTGCTTGACGACTTGGGCTTCCAGGAAGGCAGCAACAACGCGCCGGGTCACTACGTGGTCGAAAAAGCGTTCGTGGGCTAAGCGGACGCTCAGATTGAGCGGCCCACGCCGCGGAATCACCAGAAAGGAGCCTTCGGGCTCCTTTTTTGTTGCGCAGTTACAAATCGACGCCACCGCCCTGACATTTGACGTCAGCATTATTCCTACATTGCGTGCGTTGCAAAACATCAACCGTTGTGTGAAATGTACGCGCTAACCCTTGGTGCACCTGCATTTTTTCTTTTTTATGAGATATCATCGCGGCGCATGATCGGTCGCTTTAAACGTCGGCCGTAGTACGATCATCATGTTACTGAATGTAAATTTCGTTACGATGCGCCGTAGCGATTTGTCCGTCGCGGACGACGCGAAAGGACGTCACTGGAGGCCAGAGACTCGCATGCGTTCTTTCGTCTTCGCGCCGCCGATGCGCACCCGCTTCGCCGTTTGCACTGCTTCCTGAGAGGGAAAGTCATGGATACGTCGACCGTCGTCCCGTTTAGCGCCCACATTCCGCCTTCACTTGCACACGCCGCGCCGCCCTCCGCTGCTGAGCGCGAACTCGCGCAACTGCGCGCCCGCGTGCGCCAACTGTCGGCTGAGCTCGTTCAGGCGCAGGAGGCTGCCTGCCGCCATGTGGCGCGCGAATTGCATGACGGCGTCGGCGCCGAGCTGACCGCGACGCGTTTCGCCCTTGCCGGCGTCGAAACCTGGCTGCCCGCCGATGCGCCGCCGCAGTGCGCCGCCGCGCTCGCCGTTGCGAATCGTTCGCTCGACGCCGTGTGCACCGCCAGCCGCCAGGCCGTCGCGGAACTGCATGCGCCGTCGCTCGAAGCGGGCATTGTCGGCGCGCTGGCGCAATGGACTGGCGACTTCGCAGCGCGCACGAACCTGCGCACGAGTTTCGTCTGTGCCGCCGACGTGCGGCTCACGCGCCTGCCCACCGACGCGGCGCTGGCCATATTCCGGGTCGCCCAGGAAGCACTGAACAATATTGCCAAGCACGCGCGCGCCGAATCCGCCGACCTGCGGATCGAGACCGGCCGCCGCCACCTGACCTTGATCGTCAGCGACGACGGCATCGGCTTGACGCGCACCGCCCGCAGCCGTCGAGGCAATTTCGGCCTGAGCGGCATGCAGGCGCGCTGCGCCGCCTTCGACGGCACGTTACGGATCAGCGCCCGCCGGATCGGCTCAGGCCGCGGCGACAGCGGCACCGCGTCGCGCGGCACGCTCGTGCAGGCACGCTTTGCGTGGGATGCGATGCTGGCGAGCGCACCGGGCGCCGAGCGTCGCGCGCTGCAATCGTGAGCACGCCATCATGAGCCTGCGCATCCTGCTGGCCGACGACCATGCGGTGGTTCGCCAAGGCGTCCGCCAGTTGCTGCTCGACCGCGGCGTGGCGCGCGAAGTCACCGAGGCGCAAAGCGGCGCCGAAGCGCTCGACGCCGTTGCCCAACACAGCTACGACGTGGTGCTGCTCGACATTTCGCTGCCGGACATGAATGGCGTCGAAGTGCTCAAGCGTTTGAAACGCAAAGCGCCGCGCGTGGCCGTACTGATGTTCTCGATGTACCGCGAGGACCAGTACGCCGTACGCGCGCTGAAGGCCGGCGCCGCCGGCTACCTGTCGAAGACGGTCGACGCCGCGCAGATGATCGGCGCAATCCAGCAGGTCGCGGCGGGCCGCAAATACGTCAGCCCGGCCATGGCCGAAGCGCTGGCGGACTACGTCTCCTTCGACGGCGAACAATTGCCGCACGAAAAGCTCTCGGATCGCGAATACCAGACGCTATGCATGCTCGCGTCCGGCAAGCGGCTGACGGATATCGCCATGGCGTTATCGCTGTCGGTGAAGACGGTCAGCGTGTACCGCACCCGGCTGCTCGAAAAGATGAAGCTGCGCAATAACGCCGAGCTGACCTTCTATGTGATGAGCAACCGTCTCGTCGACTTGAATCCGGCGATGGCCGGTTGAAGCTTTCTTCCCCAGATCACTAAATAGCGCCCGATCAGCGCGGGCGCGATTCCGCCCGACCGGGCACGCAACGCGCGAAAACCTTTCCACCGCGCGCCATGCCCAGACAAACGTCACGCCAAAATCGCTTTCACCAGGCATTTTCCGCCTCCTCTTCAGACGCTAAAAACACCGTCCCAAAATGGTGCAGAGGCGCTCATCCGTTAAAATCGCGGGTTTCCCCTGACATTCGGCGCGCAAGATGCGTGCACTACTGGAGACCCACCGCCAATGTCCCTGTTCCGCAAGAAGAGCGTCGAGCACATGATCGCCGCGAGCGCTCAGAACGCCGGCCTGAAGAAAGCGCTTGGCGCGCTCGATCTGACTTTCCTCGGCGTCGGCGCCATTATCGGCACTGGCATTTTCGTGCTGACCGGCACGGGCGCGGTTCAGGCCGGCCCGGCGCTGATGGTGTCGTTCCTGATCGCGGCGATTGCCTGCGGGTTCGCCGCGCTCGCCTATGCCGAGTTCGCTTCGACGATTCCGGTTGCGGGGTCCATCTACACGTATTCGTACGCGACGCTCGGCGAGCTGGCCGCGTGGATCATCGGCTGGGACTTGATGCTCGAGTACGGGCTGGCAACGTCGGCGGTATCGGTCGGCTGGTCGGGCTATCTGCAATCGTTGCTGTCGGGCTTCGGCGTGAGCTTGCCGGTTGCGCTGACGGCGGCGCCCGGCGCCTTGCCCGGGCACGAGACATGGTTCAACCTGCCCGCTTTCCTCGTGATGATGGCGATCACGGCGCTGTTGTCGCTTGGCGTGCGTGAATCCGCGCGAATCAACAACATCATGGTGGCGATCAAGGTGATCGTGGTGCTGCTGGTGATCGGCGTGGGTGTTTTCCACGTGACGCCGGCGAACTGGCATCCGTTCATGCCGAACGGCTGGAACGGCGTGTTCGGCGCGGCGGCGGTGATGTTCTTCGCGTTCATCGGGTTCGATTCGGTGTCTTCCGCGGCGGAGGAAGTGAAGGATCCGAAGCGCGATTTGCCGATTGGGATCATTGCGTCGCTGGGTGTGTGCGCGGTGCTCTACGTCGCGGTGGCGGCTGTGGTCACCGGCATCGTGCCGTCGGCGCAGTTCGCGAACATTTCGCATCCGGTGTCTTACGCGTTGCAGGTGGCGGGTCAGAAGTGGGTGGCGGGCTTTATCGACCTTGGTGCGGTGCTGGGCATGCTGACGGTGATTCTGGTGATGGCTTATGGCCAGACGCGCGTGATTTTCGCGATGTCGCGGGATGGGTTGTTGCCTGCACGGCTTTCCCGGGTGCATCCGAAGTTTGCTACGCCGTTCTTTACGACGTGGCTCGTGGGGATTTTCTTCGGGCTGATTGGCGCGCTGGTGCCGTTGAATGTGCTGGCTGAGCTGATCAATATCGGCACGTTGGCCGCGTTTTCGATGGTGTCGATTGCGGTGCTGGTTTTGCGGAAGACGCATCCTGAGTTGCCGCGGGCGTTCCGGTGTCCTGGTGTGCCGGTGGTGCCGGTGTTGGCTGTCGCCTCGTGTTTGTTTTTGATGGTCAATCTCCAGGCTGTTACCTGGGTGGCGTTTGTGGTTTGGTTGCTGATTGGGATGGTTATTTATTTTGGTTACTCTCGCCGGCATTCCAAGTTGGCGAAATAAGGGTTTGGGTTTTGCCTGCTCGGCGCTTTTGTCAGTGTTCTTGGGGCTTTGGCCTTTCCTTGATCTGGCTTTGGTGCCTTTCCTTGCATTGTTAGTGGTCTATTCGCGTTGCCCCTGTGCGGGGCGGCACCTACTTCTCTTTGCCGGCTGTGTATAGACCGGAGACATAGCTGACAGACGTGCGGGGACATGGTTGACAC